>NZ_JALAAI010000053.1:0-24951 GCF_052785085.1 Candidatus Electrothrix sp. | reverse complement strand
AAGTAACTTAAGAAGATCATGGCAATTTTCTCCTGATAAAGTAATTCTAGAGAAAATATGATCATTTTATTCTGCTTTTCAAGTGGTTATTGTTGATTTTGTATCAAGAAGGTGTCGTTTTTGAGTAAGAAAAGTTGTGCTGCCCTGAAAAACGCGCTTATTGATAATATCAACGGCTTTTTCTAATCGACCGTCGTCCAGCCATTTCATCCAGACCAGCACGTTATCCAAAGAATTTTCCCATGATGTGCTGTGGGAGGAAAATTTTCGGACAGGGCTGTAGCCCCAATAATCAGGTTCTGAAATCCGTCGCCTTTGCTCGGATAGTTTCGGGATGTCGCGATATGCGCTGAAGTGCAGCAGCGTTGGCAGATTTAAAGAGTTATCCTCAAAGCCGTCTGGTGCTTCTCCTTCCCACTCTCTAAAAATCTTCTGTAATTTCAGAATGGTTTCGCTGGTAGATAGGGATTTCAGTCCAACAGATCGCTCCCATTTGAAACCTATTAGTTCTTGGCTATCTGCCTCATGCTTCAATAAATCTTCTTCAGTCAAGGGAACAAGGCTTCCTCCTGAAAATTTACCTGCAAGCAAAGAAAGAATTATATTCCGTTGTTCCAATTTCCCCGTTATTGGACTCCAATCAGAAAAACGAACGAGTATATCCCATTGAACAGCAAGCTCTCCGTTATCTAAACTCTCGATACCATATGAATGTATTTCCTTTTTGCCGAGCAACCCCATCATGGCACTCATAAGTTCCAGTACAGTGGTCTTCCCCCATGCCGTTCTCTGACATGAGCAAAAAGACATTGCACGGCTGGCCCTCTTCATCGGTGAAATCTATTTCGTATGGGATTGTTGGGAAAGGCCCAGCTCCCTCTATCCGCAGACGTACTGGCTGAAATAACTCAATGGTCAGATCATTCATTGCCGTAAAGCCTTTGTGAAATGTTTTATGGCCTGCATACTGTCGTCTCGGTTAACAAAAACACCATGAATACGTTTCGGTACTGCTTCCGAATTCAGTTTGACTAACATATCTCCGGAACCGAGCAGTTTTTCAGCTCCGACATCATCAAGGATGATTTTTGATTCTGTGGATTTTTGCACCGATAAGGCAATGCGTGAAGGAATATTGGAGCGTAACAAACCGCTGAACACTTGGGAATCCGGGCGTTGCGTTGCCAAAACTAAATGAATTCCCGCCGACCTTGCCTTTTGGGCCAATCGAACAATATCATTCTGAACTTCTTTAGACTCCATAACAAGGTCGGCAAGCTCCTCTATCACCACCACGATACGTGGCAACTCCTCACCTTTGCTCATAGCTTCGTCAATATTGGTTACGCCGATACTACGAAAAAGAGCATTTCGTTCATTCATCTCCTCAATCAAATGCCGAAGCAACTCCATGACCTCAGCAACATCTTCGCCGAAAACTTTATCCATGAATAAATTAGGCAGGGACTCGTAGACAAAAAGTTCTACTTCCTTGGGATCAATCAACGCAAATTGAATTTTCTGCGGGGTTGCCGCCATACGTTCCAGCAGCGAGATAATCACAGCATGCAAGCAAACACTCTTACCACTGCCTGTTGTCCCGGCAACAAAAAGATGTGGGGTGTCGGCCAAATCAAAGAAATACGGTTGATCTACAACATCTGTACCGATCCATACTGGTAGCTTATAATTTTCCGGTAAAAACGTTTCCACCCATTGGCGTAAATCTTTTCCGGCAGCATAGTTCCAGCTGTCTCTTGGTCGGGGTATAGACAGATATATTGTTTTCGGCTCATCACTCTTTCCCTGGATAACCCCCTGCTGCTGCACCCCCAGCAGGTTAGCCAATTTTTCCAGGCCACCTCGCTTCAGTCTATCCAGCTCGTTGATATCGGCGAGGTAAATTTTATAACGTATCAGGCGAGGGCCGGTTGATACCTCACTGATTTCCGCTTGAATACCTATCTCGGAAAATGCGGCAACCAGTTGGTCGTGATGCTCTGTTACTTCTACCGGGGCGGACTGGAGGTTAGAAAAGAATTCATGGCTCAACCAGGCGTGAAAATCACTGCCTGATTTCCAGCTGACATCTATTTCCCGCAAACCGCGTCGAATATGCCGTTGCAAGTGTTTCCGATAACCGGCCTCATCGCTAAAAAAATCTTGCTTATGATAGACACCAAGCATGGCACGACAGGCAGCATCCCAGTCCTGCGTCTTCAGCGTGCTTTCCTTGCCTTTACCTGTCACTTGTTGCAAATTATATTCTTTTTTTCCGTCAGTAGGAACTCTATCCAGCGAATCATCCGGCTCAGTATCAATTTGTAATGATTTCGCTAGGGCGATGCGCAAAACTTTCCATTTATTCCCTGAAAGTTTCAGGCCATGACGAAGTACACGGCTGATTACCTCCTCATCCTTTTTACTTGTGTAAATATCCGCCATTGAATTCCTTCCCTATACAGCAGGATACATATTTTTTTTAACAGGACGACTTTTGCTACCGCTCTTGTTTTCAAGAACATACTCTTGATAAATATACGGCTTCAAGAGCTTGTACTTCCGCTCGTCCATTTCCGAATCAGTGGGCAATAAAATAACCTGCTCACTCACTGCCGGATAATAATGCCGCAGCAAATTTTCCTGATTCCCCTTGTCAATTCGCGCCATCGGGGTATCCACAATAACCGGCATAGGACGAACCTAAAGTGGACCCCATCGTCAACACAAAAATTGGCATAATTTAAGATAGATTTCGGGCTAACAACAAACTCTCTTATTTGGTGATTTCCTCCTATATTTGTTTGACTGCATCACATCAGGAAAAATGAATATCTTCAGGGGATTTGTACCCCAAAGACTGATGAGGGCGTCGAGTGTTATAAAACGAAAAATATTCTTCCAGACCGTGGTATAACTCACTGCCGTTTTGATAGTCTTTCAGGTAGATATTTTCATGTTTTACTGTACGCCAAAGACGCTCAACAAAAATATTATCCAGTGCCCGTCCCTTGCCATCCATGCTGATTTTTACATCAACATCTGTCAGGCGTTGTGTAAATTGTCTGCTTGTAAACTGCACCCCCTGGTCTGTATTAAAAACATCGGGCAATCCATAAGTTAATGCTTCGTCAAGAGCCTCAAGGCAAAAGTCATTGTCCATCGTATTGGATATGCGCCAGCTCAGGATGTAGCGGCTGTACCAGTCAATAATTGCCGTCAGGTACATGAAACCACCCTCCATAGGAATATATGTGATATCAGTGCTCCAAACCTGATTGGGACGATCAATCAAGATGTTCCTCAAGAGGTACGGATAGACCTTATGTTCACTATTCCGTTGAGTTAGCTTCGGCTTAGGATAAATTGCCTCAATCCCCATGAGGCGCATCAACCGTTGGACCCGTTTTCTGTTAACATGAAAAGAACGCCGTTCCAGTTCGATGACCATTCGCCTACTTCCATAAAAAGGGCAGTCTGTGTAAATCTCATCGATAATTCTCATCAATTTGAGATTCAGCTCACTCTCAACCGCTGGCTTATAGTAATAGCGGGATCGACTGATTCCAAGCAGCTCACATTGCCTCTGGATGCTAATCGACCTGTGATGAGAGTCAATTAAATCAAGGGGATCCGAACAGAGATCAGACTTTTTTTTTCAGCCAGTCCAGCTCTATTTTCAGGCGACCGATTTCTTCATATAAGCGCTTTTCAGTTTTACAGGAGTCCTCTTTCGTTCTACTGCGTTTTTTGCTGAATATTTCGGGTACTCCTTCTTTTAACTGCTTTTTCCAGGTGCTTATCTGGTTTGGTTGAACCTCATACTGGGATGCCAACATATTGATCGGCTTTAACTCTTTCAGTGCTTCAAGGGCAACTTTTCCTTTAAAAGTAGCTGAATGGACTCTTCTTTTACGTGACATGCGTATATTCTCCGGTAGTGGCTGTATGAATTTCGGACTCGTGCCAAGCGACCAAAATACATTTAGCATTTTTAGAAAAAATGATGGTGCCCCTTTGGAGTGTTGTTCAAGCTAACAGTCAATCGTAGTGCAATGAAACTGCTCATTTTTTGACGCGGAAGGGCACCTATGCAACTTGCTGTTATTACCTTCTTTACCTACAACAACACTCAACAGGGCGACCAACGAAAAAATCTACCTTAAATAACTGTCCTAAAATGTGGGTCCATTATAGTTTTTTAGAGTGTTAGGGATTTCTCCTGAGTGAGAAAATAAAATAAATAGAGGGACGTTTCCTGTCAAAAGGAATAAATTTCAATGAATCTCATGTGCATTTGAGAACTTAGAAAGGAAAATAGCAATGATTGTAGACAAAAACCAAAACGAAGTGAAAATAGGTTCAAAAGTCAAGGTATTATCTATTGATCCTAAGTATATTGCAACGTTTTCTAATGAGGAGCAAAAAATAATGAAAGATATGATCAATAACGAATTTGAAGTAACAGATATAGAATACGGAAAGCCATTGGTATTTCAGGCTTTCAATAAATTTACTGGTATTTACCTAGCATTAGACTCGCACGAAGTGGAACTTGTAAAGTAGGCTGCAAGTTTATTACCTATTCAAAACTTTCTGCATCATAAATATAAATAGGGGACGTACCCCGTTAAAAAATCATGAAAAGAAAAAAGAAAAAATTGACAAAGAAAAAAACTACTCAAGCCTGGAAACCTGCTCAAGCTGGACTTGTAAAAAAAATGCGGACTTGTGGCAAAAAAGTTACTGTAAACCCAAAGGGTTTAGAAAGAATGTCAGATGTAATAGAAACCTTCGCAGAACCTCTTTTAAGAGATTGCAGAAGCGATAACGAAATAAAAAAAGCCATAAAATTCGCAATTATAGTTTGGAACCTGACTTTGCTTCCTGAAAATAAGCAAGACAATAAAATTGAGGAGCTGGTCAAGGCTTTGTCTCCTTCCGGCAAGATTGATGAAATCACCCAGACAAGATATTTTATAAATTTGCTTATCACTCGTAAGAGAAAAAAGTTTCCAGACATCAAAAGGACTGTCATTGATTATCAATTTTCAGGAGCAGGTTCAACCCTTCGCCTTGATATTGCATCCAGTATCGGCTAATCGCCTGCAACCCAACATTTTCTCTCTCAAAAACTATGAAACCAGATTCACATCAGGGCAAACTTGAAGTAAAGACACTCAATATCACATATGAAGGTATTGAGACAAAATGGACAAAAATGACACCAAAGTCATTAAGAAAAAAAGTTACACAAATTTATGAATACACGCAGACTGACCCCAAAAGAGCAATACAAGAAATATCAAAAATATATCTGCGGCATCAAGAGCTGCCAATTCTCAATAACTACTTGACGTTAAGTTATCAAGAAATAGGCGACACAGAGCATGCTGATAAAATCACCGTTAAAACGTACAGGTCATTTCCAGGATATCTCTTTGCAAAAACAAATTACGCCCACATTTGTCTGCGTAAAGGAGAACTTGATAAAATCAAAGAAATATTTGAACATAAATCAGACCTTCAGTCACTTTACCCCGAGAGAAAAGTCTTTCATTACACAGAGTTTCTCGCCTT
Organism: Candidatus Electrothrix sp.; assembly: GCF_052785085.1. Taxonomy (NCBI): domain Bacteria; kingdom Pseudomonadati; phylum Thermodesulfobacteriota; class Desulfobulbia; order Desulfobulbales; family Desulfobulbaceae; genus Candidatus Electrothrix; species Candidatus Electrothrix sp. Next base: position 19,371 of record NZ_JALAAI010000053.1, on the reverse strand, counting down.
CATGAATATCTGGGCCATATATTATTATAAAACCGGAGAGAAAAAGGCAGCAATAGTTTGTTATAACTCCATGAAAATCGTGGATGCAGAACACCCTATTACCCAGTCTACAAAAATTTCAATACGCCAAACCTGGTTATTTTGGCTCATGGGAAAAATCTTTGGCAAAGAACGACTTGATAAAAAAATTGATGAAGCTTTAAAAGCAAAGCAAACGTCTTGGAGCCACAAAGAAAAACCCTGATAAATCATTTCTTTATTTTATTTATACAGCGTTGTAAGCGGTGTCCCTCTCCAACCCGCCTACTCCTCCCACAGCATCCCCTCCCCCACTCTTGCCGAGAAAGGAAATATCCTTTTGCAGAAAAAGCCATTACAAGTATAATCGGCCATAGACGACAGGCTCCCAATGAAATATACCAATGAGCTTACGTTAACTATTTACTAACATCCCCAAAAAAAAGATAACTCAACCACGTAACACCTCATAGAAACAATCCATGAAAAAAACAGCAATTCTCTTTCCCGGTCAGGGATCACAATATATAGGTATGGGGCAGGCCCTTATCGAAGCAGATCAGGAAGCAGCCGCATTACTGGAAATGGCCGAAGAAGTTTCCGGCTTCCCCTTAAAAAAGCTCTGCCTTGAAGGCCCCATGGAGGATCTGACCAGAGTCCTGCACCTCCAGCCCGCCTTGACTGCTATTAACCTCATGTGCTGGCAGCAACTCAAAAAGGCCCTGCCTGACTTGGTTCCAGCTTATGCTGGTGGTCACTCCCTGGGTGAATACTCAGCTCTGCAGGCAGCAGGCGTATTATCTGCCCAGGACACCATGACCCTGGTAACCAAACGTGGTGAGTTTATGGAGCGCGAAGGCGCAGCCAACCCAGGTGGCATGCTTGCAGTCCTTGACCTGACCATTGAAACAATTGATAATCTGCTCAACGCCTACACCGGGCCTGGAATCGTTGTGGTGGCCAATCATAATGCAGAGCAGCAAATCATCATATCTGGGAATCATGAAGGACTGGATGGTTTCAGTGCGGTCTGCAAAGAAAACGGAGCCAAAAAAGTCGTCCCTCTGAAAGTCTCTGTGGCCAACCATAGCCCGCTTGTTGCCGGTGCAGTGGAAGATTTTTCTGCCTGTATAAGAGCTGTTGACTTTAATGTTCCCCAGATTCCTGTCCTTTTTAATGTAACCGCATCCCAGGAAGCCCAGCCGGAAACTATTCAGGAGATCATGGGCCGCCAGATTGTTTCACGGGTACGCTGGTATGAATCCATGAACCGTATGATTGAGGGCGGAATAGAAGTTTTTGTTGAACTGGGCCCCAAAACAGTGCTCACCGGAATGATGCGCAAGATTCTTCCCCGGAAAAGCCCTGTGACCTGTATTCAGGCAGACACCCCTGAGCTTATCGAAAAAGCAGCAAAAGTTATTACAGGATAACCCTTTTTACTCTGTATAGCTTCCATCCCTGCCCTTGGGGAGGGATAAAAAATCGACAAGAAATTCCCCTGTTTTCAGATGTGAACTTGTAAGGGCAGACCCCTTTGTCTGCCCGACATAAAAGGGCGAACACAGGGATTCGCCCCTACATCACAACCAGGCAAAAAAACAACTTCTGTAAGCCTCTTTATTTCCAATATTCTTGCTTGAAGTCGATTGTTTCGGCTTCCTGCTTGACATAATTGCTTGTATGGGGTAAATAATTCTGCTTTGTCTGTGGTATTTCTTATACTGCGGCCAAACTGCGAACAAGTTATCCGCACCTTTAGAAAAACAACTGTGCGTTAATGAAGCGATTACTCTAATTTCAGTGGATCATGTTTGAAAATTTAACAGATCGCCTTGAGGGCGTGTTTAAAAAACTGCGCGGGCACGGCAGACTGACAGAAGAGAATATTGAAGAGGCCATGCGCGAAGTGCGTACCGCCCTTCTTGAAGCCGATGTCAACCTTCAGGTTGTTAAGGAGTTTATCGCTTCGGTGACGGAAAAAGCTGTCGGAAAAGAGGTGCTGGCAAGTCTGGCTCCCGGACAACAGGTCATCAAGGTTGTCCACGAAGAGCTGGTCGCCTTACTGGGAAGTGAGGCAGAACCCTTACGACTTGACGGGGCCCAGCCTGTTGTTATTATGATGGCTGGCCTGCAAGGTTCTGGTAAAACAACAACATCAGCAAAAATTGCCCGACAGCTCAAAGAAAAAGGTCGCAAACCTTTTCTGGTCCCGGCGGATGTTTATCGCCCGGCAGCTATTGAACAGTTGCATGTGCTGGGTGAGCAGGTTGAGGTACCGGTTTTTAGTTCTTCTCCTGAGCAAAGACCTGTTGATATCGCCCGTCAGGCCGTTGCCGAGGCTGAGCAAAACGGCCATGATACGATAATCATTGATACCGCAGGCCGCCTTCATGTTGATGAGCAACTCATGGGTGAGTTGCAGGAAATTTCTTCAGCAGTCCGCCTCTCTGAGGTCTTGTTTGTGGCTGACGCCATGACAGGCCAGGATGCGGTTACTGTGGCGGATAAATTCAATACTGATCTTGAAATCACCGGCGTTGTCCTGACCAAGATGGAAGGTGATGCCCGAGGTGGTGCTGCCCTTTCTGTCAAAAAAATCACAGGCAAGCCCATCAAGTTTGTCGGTGTAGGCGAATCCATTGATGCCCTTGAAGTTTTCCATCCTGATCGTACTGCCTCCCGTATTCTGGGCATGGGTGATGTTTTATCACTCATTGAAAAGGCAGAGCAGGTTGTTGATGAAAAAGAGGCGAAAAACCTTGCCAAAAAAATCCAAAAAAATGTTTTTACCCTGCAGGATTTTCTTGAACAATTGCAAAACATCAAGAAAATGGGGAACATTGAACAGCTCATGGGCATGGTTCCTGGTATTAATAAGCTCAAGCAATTGCAAGGTGCGCCGATACCCACTGAAGTGGAAATGGCTAAGACTGAGGCGATTATCCAGTCTATGACCAAAAAGGAACGGTCAAATTATAAGATCATCAATGCCAGCCGCAGGCAACGTATTGCTAAAGGCTCTGGTACCTCAGTTCAGGAGGTCAACCGGGTGCTGAAAAGCTATACCACGATGATGAAGATGATGAAAAAAATGCAAGGCAAGAGTGTTGTCACCAAGGGTGGCAAACGCCGAAAAAGACCTAAAGGGTTGCGACGCTAACCTTATGATAATTAAAATAATCTTAAGATAGAGAAATACACCACAGGAGAAACAAGAACAATGCCAGTACGAATTCGTTTAACCAGAAAGGGACGCAAAAAACAGCCATTTTACCGCATAATCGTTGCTGATTCCCAGGCACCGCGTGATGGGAAATTTCTGGATATTGTTGGCACCTATGACCCGATGCAGGATCCTGCTGCTATCAAACTGGACACGGAAAAACTCCAGGAATGGATGGGCAAAGGAGCTATTCCCAGCGGCACTGTTGCGACGTTAATCAATAAGTACGAAGCTCCTGCTGCTGAGACAGTGTAAGGAGTGGCCAAATGAAAGAGCTTATCTCTTTTATTGCAGCCCGGCTTGTTGATGAACCAGCAGAGGTGCATACAGAACAACATGAAGATGACGGCACAGTCACTGTTGAACTTCGCGTTGCCAAGGATGACCTGGGAAAGGTGATCGGAAGGCAGGGCCGAACGGCTCGGGCAATGCGAACTGTCCTTGCTGCAATGGCAGCAAGGGATGAAAAACGTTCCCGACTTGAGATCGTGGAATAACCATGCCTGATGCCTGCAAGAAAGATATTGTCCTTGTCGGGAAGGTCACCAAGGCCCACTCTATTCGGGGAGAGATTAAGGTTCATCCTTTTTCAGGTTCCCCGGAAATGTTGATGCAATATTCAGAGCTGTTTCTTCTTTCCAAAGATGGTACCACACCTGTTCTTTATCAGGTTAAACGGGCCAGAATACAGAAAAACGCTGTGCTGCTTCAGTTGAAAGGATGTACGGATCGTAATGCAGCTGAACAACTGGTTCAGGCAGAGGTCTATGTGCATGAGGATGCCTTACCAGAACCAGAACCAGACGAATTTTACCTGAGAGAACTGGAAGGCAAACTGTTAAAGACCCAGGACGGTCAGACAATTGGACGTGTTCACAGCTTTTTGACAAACAGCATGCAGGATATTCTCCGTGTCAAAGAAAACGGAGAGGAATATTTAATCCCCTTGATACCTGAATTTCTTCAGGAAGTTACTGAAGACGAAGTCACGGTATCGCTGCCTCCGGGGCTGCTTGAGATCAACAGTAGATGAACTGATGGTCTGATGAATTAATGCGTTTTGAAGTTCTGACGATTTTTCCTGATCTGTTGACCACGCCCTTGCAGGAAGGTATCCTGAAACGGGCCATCCAGGCTGACCAGATTCAGGTGAATCTTCATAATATACGGGACTGGGCCAGCGATAAACACGCTATGACTGATGATCGCCCCTTTGGTGGCGGTGAAGGTATGGTGATGAAACCCGAGCCCTTAGCTGCGTGCTTACATAATGTTCAGGCGGAGAAAAAGGGAACTGTGGTACTTCTGTCACCACGCGGTGCTGTTTATAATCAGGAGACTGCTGAACGGTTAGCTGACCTTGAAAAGATAGTGTTAGTCTGCGGGCGGTATGAAGGGGTGGACGAACGCTTTCGTCGTCTCTATGTTGACGAAGAAATATCCATTGGTGATTACATCCTTACAGGTGGCGAACTGGCTGCTATGGTGGTGATTGACTCAGTGACCCGGCTGTTGCCAGGAGTACTGGGTTGCTCAGATTCTGCCCGGAAAGATACCTTTAGCTGCGGACTCCTGAAACATGGGCAGTATACCCGGCCCCGTGAGTTTTCAGGGCTTACCGTCCCGGAAGTGCTCTTGAATGGGGATCATGCCCGGATTGAGGAATATCGTTTTCTTGACTCTGTCCGTGAAACTCTCCAGCGGCGACCTGAGCTCTTACACAAAGTGAGCTTCACCAGGGCAGAAAAAAAACAACTACAGCGGGCCGGGCTTTTTCATCAGGTGCAGCAGGCCGTAGTCGGAATCAGGCAATCACAGCACGAGTAATATATGGATACTGCTTTTCGTCTTGATATAGCCCTGATCCACTATCCGGTTGTGAACAAAAAACAGGAAACCATTGGCTCTGCGGTCACTAATCTGGATCTGCATGATATTGCCCGGGCAGGCAGAACCTTTGGAGTAGGTACCTATTGGGTCGTAACCCCATATAAGCAGCAACAGGAGCTCACAGCCAGTATTGCTGGTCACTGGACGAATGGCTATGGCGGCACTGTCAACCCTGATCGGGCCAATGCCCTGTCCATTATCCAAATTCGTGCGTGCATTGAGCAGGTTCTTACAGATATGCATAAACAGGATGGAAAAGAACCATTGGTCGTTGCAACAAGTGCCAGTCAGTTGGTTGCAACAATCAGCTATTCAGCATTGCAAAGCGAGTTACAAAAAGGCAGAACCGTCCTGTTGCTCTTTGGTACTGCATGGGGATTGACACAAGAGGTCATAGAGCTGGCTGATGTAGCCTTACCACCGATCACAGGGTCGGGAACATATAACCACCTCTCGGTACGTTCAGCAGCCTCAATTTGTTTAGATCGGCTCTGCGGACACCGGGAAAATATGGTTTAAACTGCACAGCCAAGAGTAAAGAAGAAAGAATCATACGTAGCAAAGAGATATAATCTGGGGTGGAACGGAGGCATCCATTGGATGTTGCACAAACAATATCCGCAAAAAACAGAAGACTATGAATATTATTGATAAGATTGATCAGGAACAGATGCGTGTTGACCTGCCGGATTTTCGTCCGGGAGATACTGTAAAAGTGCACATTCGCATTATTGAAGGGAGCAAAGAGCGTATTCAGATTTTCCAGGGCGTTGTTCTGAAAAGAAAACGTGGCATGATGAATGCGACCTTTACAGTACGCAAGATCTCTCATGGTGCCATTGGCGTTGAAAAGACCTTTGCCCTGCACTCTCCTCGTCTGGAAACCATTGAAGTTGTTTCTGAAGGTCGGGTACGTCGTTCGCGTCTGTACTACCTGCGTGATCGTCGGGGTAAAGCCGCCCGTATTCGCGAGCGCTAAATATAACGCACAACAGAACAGGATCTTTCTTGTGAAGAGGTGCGGTTGTATATAATATGCGTAAAAAAGCTCCCCCCTCTTCCTCTTCTTTTCTTTTTCCGTCAGCTCCAGATGGAGATACTTGGGCCTATGAGCGAAGCCTGCAGCAACAAGGCCTTGTTGCTATTGCCGGTGTTGATGAGGCCGGACGTGGTCCTTTAGCTGGGCCAGTTGTTGCCGGTTGTGTCATTTTTTCTTCCAGCTGCGACATTCAACCGTATAAGGACTCCAAGAAAACAACTCTTCGTCAACGGGACAAGCTGTTCGAAGCACTCCATTCGTCCAAGGCAGCTATCGGGGTCGGCATTGCTGAACCTGCTGAGATTGAACGGATTAATATTCTTCAGGCATCTTTACGGGCTATGCAACGGGCCGTGCAAAGCTGCGCTGAAAGCAGTGGGGTTTCCCCTGATTTTCTCCTGGTTGATGGTACCTTTCCTGTACCTATAGAACTACCTCAACAGCCCCTTACCAAGGGCGAGTCAAAAAGTGCTTCCATAGCAGCTGCCTCAATCATTGCCAAGGTCACTCGCGACCGTTTAATGGCAGAATACCATCTCAAATATCCGCAATATAATTTCCAGCAGCACAAAGGGTATCCAACCAAGGCACATCGGACTGCTATCGCAGAGTTTGGACCTTCTCCTATTCACAGGAAAACTTTTAAGGGTGTGCGGGAATTTTGCCAAGACGATTCAAAGGAGAACAAGCAGATGGAACAAAAATACCTTTGGAAAAAATAGAAGAAAAAGAGAAACGAGGTTTGCCCCTGGCCACAGGCCAAGGGGAACGACGCTTTCAAGATACTTGCATATAAACAGTAAGCTTCCACCTCCTCAGCCTCAGAGCCTACTCAAAATAATCATAGGCTTTGTACCCTTGCTGTCGAATCAACTGGTCCCGCTCAGCGGTCTTCAAATCCTCAATAACCATCTCCTGCACCATCTCGGCAAAGGTGATCTTGGGTTCCCAGCCCAGTTTTTCCTTTGCTTTTGATGGATCGCCTAAAAGGGTTTCCACCTCAGTAGGTCGAAAATAGCGTGGGTCAATCCTCACGATGGTTTTCCCGCTTTTTGTTTCAATACCAACCTCGTCCAGGCCCTGCCCTTGCCAGTCCACTGCCATACCAAGCTCTGCTGCTGCAATGGCAACAAATTCCCGCACAGAATGCTGCTCTCCAGTGGCTATCACATAATCCTCTGGCTTTTCCTGTTGCAGCATCAACCACTGCATCTGCACATAATCCTTTGCATGCCCCCAATCCCGTTTAGCATCTAAGTTGCCAAGATAGAGCGCATCCTGCAACCCAAGCTTGATACGGGCCAAGGCCCTGGTAATCTTGCGGGTAACAAAGGTCTCACCTCGAATGGGTGACTCATGGTTAAAGAGAATCCCATTGCAACAATACATATTATAGGCTTCCCGGTAATTGACTGTGATCCAGTACGAATACATTTTTGCCGCAGCATAAGGGGAACGCGGATAAAATGGTGTCTTTTCAGTTTGTGGAACCTCCTGAACCTTTCCAAAAAGCTCAGAGGTTGAGGCCTGATAAAAACGGCTTTTCTTCTCTAAACCAAGGATTCGAATAGCCTCAAGGACTCGTAAAGTGCCCAGCGCATCACTATTGGCTGTATACTCCGGGGTTTCAAAAGAAACCGCAACATGACTTTGTGCAGCCAGATTATATATTTCATCCGGCTGAACTTCCTGGATGATCCTGATCAAATTGGTAGAATCGGTCAGATCACCATGATGGAGCCGAAAACGTACATCTTTATCATGGGGATCTTGGTAGAGATGATCTACCCGATCAGTGTTAAACAAAGAGGTTCTTCGCTTGAGCCCGTGAACCTTGTACCCTTTTTCAAGGAGAAATTCAGCTAGATAGGCACCATCTTGCCCTGTCACCCCGGTAATAAAAGCTGTTTTCATATATCTTGCCGACCAGACGTCGATTCCTTGTAAAATATTTTCAAAATAGCTCATGCACAATCAATTTTCCCCGGCCTTCTTTTGCCAGTAAGAATGTTGATTGGTACACAAGGACAATAATCGTTCATAGGATGGGACCGGACAAAAGCAACAATCACTTTCCCGGCTGATACTGTGGTGCGCCCGGCAGGATTCGAACCTGCGGCACCCAGATTAGGAATCTGGCGCTCTATCCTGCTGAGCTACGGGCGCAAGGGGGATACTAAAAAAACAAAGCTTATAATTTTACCTGAAACCGCTTTAAAAGCAATGGATTTTTACACGACACAGTTAAAAAGTGCAACCGTGTGCAAGCTCATCAGGAAAGGTTCTTTGTTCCTGCCCTTTCCAGCCAGGACATATAATGCAATTTCTTCCCACCTTCATTGCTGCTGGAACAAGTGCTTCCTTACCGATTAAGGTAATGCCGCTGTATAAATGGGTGGGGTATTTCTTATTAGAAATTTTCTTTGCCTCATCATCACCGTACCCGACCCGGGCTCCTTTCCCGATACGTACCCGTTTATCACAAACCGCCAAATCAACCTCAGCACCGGCTTCAATGATTGCATCTTCGAAAATAACTGAATCCCGGACAACAGCACCCTTCCGGACAATCACACCAGGAGACAAGACCGAATTCACCACAGTACCCTCAATCACACTGCCAGCAGAAACCATAGAAGACTGAACTGTACAGCCCTGAGCAAAACGGGCCGGGGCCCTGTCCATGGGACGTCCATCGGCTTCTGTGTTAGGCCGTATCCCCCATTCTTCCGGAGAAATACCTGAATCAGCACGAAGAATGTCCATATTGGCATCCCAATAGGCTTGAATGGTCCCCACATCCCGCCAATAGCCATAAAAGGGGTAGGCATAAACCTGTTTCTCCTCAATGGCTCTGGGGATAATATGCATACCAAAATCAATTTCTTCCCGATCATAGGAAAGTGCTTTAAGCAGATATTCGGTATCAAAGACATAAATCCCCATTGATGCCAAATTGGTTCGCGGCTCTTTGGGTTTTTCTTCCCAGTCAACAATGCGATTTTCGTCATCAACAATGCCAGCGCCAAACTGATGGATCTCGCTCTTGGGTACCACCATCATCCCAGTGGTTACTCCGGCTTTTTTTTCGCAATGATAAGTAATCATATCATCAAAATCCATCTGATAGATATGGTCACCTGACAGGATAACCACCTGTTCAGAATGGTTAGCTCTGATAAAGTCAATATTTTGCCGGATAGCATCAGCTGTTCCCTTGTACCAGTCTGAGTCCTTTTCACCTGTCCGGGGGGGCAGAACCTTGACGCCCCGCGTTCTTCCAGTAAAATCCCAGGCTTCACCGGTTTGGATATGGCGCATTAAGGAAAGGGGCTTATACTGGGTCAAGACACCGACCCGGTTCAGGCCGGAATTCATCACATTGGACAGAGAAAAATCAATAATCCGGTACAAACCACCAAAGGGTACTGCCGGTTTTGCCCGATGTCCCACCAGAATATTGAGACGACTGCCAATACCACCAGCCAGCAAAAGCACTAAGGCATCTTTTGCTTCTCTCATTGCAGTTCCTCCATATCCTCAAGCCCTTTTTGCGGCCATTTGTCCTCTTTAATCCCCGGAGCAACCAGGCATCCACGACCTATCTTCATATTATCCGGGACATTATTATTCCATCCCACAACAGTGACCCGATCATTGACTTGATCATTGATGCCGGTACTGGAAAAACCAACCTGTGTATGAGCACCAAAAGTGGTGTTGACATCGCAGACCACCTGCCGAAGCTGTCCGCCTTTTTTGACCAAGGTATTAAAAAAGAGCACAGAATCTTCAACCACTGCGCCCTGCTCTACCCGAACGCCTGGAAAGAGGATAGAATTCTTTACAGTGCCATCAATAATACATCCATTATAAGCCAGGGAATTATCAAGGACACCGTGCGATCCTACTTTCAGGGGTTGGCAATCCCGAATATCACGATGTTCAAGATTGGTGCGTATCCCCCATTTTTCCAAATCAATCAAAGGGTCGGGGCCAAGAAGGTCCATTGAGGTCTGCCAGTACTCCTTCACCGTGCGGGTATAGCCCCAGTAGCCCTGAAATTTATAACCAAGCACCTTCATTCCCTCCTGAACCATCATCGGTATAATATCCCGACCAAATTCATAGGATCCGTCTGCCTGATTTTTTTGCAAAACCTTATAGAGCACTTCTGGTTTAAAGCAGAAAACTGTCAACGAAGCCCACTCCCCTTTTGGCTCTGCGGGTTTTTCTTCATAAGAGAGCACGGTTCCGCCTTCACTGTACTCATCCCCAATTTCCGCCACTCCGAAGCGGTTAGCAGCTTCTTCTTTTTTTACTGTAACAAAAGCAGCTGTCAGGTCTGCATCATGCTCATGATGAAAACGGAGCATATCGCGATAATCCATCTCGTAAATATGGTCGCCAGAAAGGATCAAAATTTCACTGGGCCTATGGTAGCGAACAAAATCCAGATTCTGATGCACAGCATCTGCTGACCCTCGATACCAATGGGGGTTTTCATAATCTTTAAAGGGCGGTAAAATGGAAATCCCTCTATATCGTCCGATCATATCCCAGGCAGCACCGGTTCCAATATGGTTAATCAAAGAATAGGAACGATACTGACTAAGTATAGCAATCCGCTCAATACCTGAACGCATCAGGTTGGTCAGGGGAAAATCAATCACCCGGGCAAACCCACCAAAAGGGACAGCAGATTTAGGGCGATAATGGGTCAGCACGCCCAGTTCGTCAACACGGCCACCAGCCAAAATCATAGCCAGTGTAGAAGGCATAACCATAGGGACTCCCTAATTATTCTATGCATTTTCTTTTTTATATGAAAGTATCAAGTGCTTCCCTGGAAGCGCTCAACCAACTTTCATGGTTTATTGTCCCTCTCCAAGAAGAGGGATGAAAGCTTATATGAAAGCACCAAAAGGATCGCTTAAGTTGCCGACAACGTTCATGTCTTATTGTTACTCCGAAGAGGCAGGAGATGGAACACCACGTCTACATATGCCTGGTGGCAAGACGCATCAGGGTGCTGGTGGTAAACTCCTTCCCTTCACGCAAAGGGAGATTCTTCATTGGCAATTCTGCCCGGGCCGCTTCCCGGTGCCCGCCAGCTGAACCGTATTGAGCAAAGGTCTTGCGGGCAAAATTTCCAGCGTTTTTCCGGTACCCGTCACAGCGAAGAATGACCACCAGTTTATCACCGCTGATACCTGATACCAAAACCCAGTCGAATTTGTCAACATGATTCAAAAAATCAGCGATAATGACCAGAATATCCGGGGTACCGACCCGCCCGATATGGACATAGGCCCGCCCCTTACTAGATTTCACCCTATTCAGGGCAATTTTAAAATATTTCAGTTCAGAGCGACGAAGTTCAGTCAGGTCAAACTTACGAACAAGATTACGGTTAGCAATATTAAAGACATAACGGAAGGAGATTCCATCAGCCAATTGCATATTTTTTTTCTCAAAATTCTGGGTATCAACCTTGATCCCATAATACAGGGCAGTGGCAAGGGCAACCGAGGGGGTGATATTGGCGGCCCGAAGATATTCCACCATCATTGAGGCAACTGCGCCGTATTCAGGACGAATATCAATAAATCTGGCATCCCATCCCTCGGTCACAGGATGATGATCAATGACAGCATCAAACTGGAGTTTTTCAAAACAGGGTTGATGGGTTGGCTGGGAATCCAGCATGATCAGTTTAGAGTAATCATTAACAGGCAGGGTATGGAGGCGCTCAATGGGAATTTTCAGCCGCTCCACCATGGTGAGATTATTAAGCCGGCGAATCTCATTGGGATAACCAATAGTCACGCTCCCAACCCGATAACTGAGCAGCCGTTTCACGGCCATAGCACTGGCCAAGGAATCAGGGTCCGCTGTTATAACAATAAGAACCTCGTCGTCCTTCTCAAAAAGCTCGTAAAAACCGTTGAGACGATTCATCGCCGAATTGCGTTTGGCACTGCGAGTAACAGTATCTGCTATCTTTTCCAGTCGTTTTTTCTTCAAGGAAGCACCTGTAAAAAAATGCCATCTGATCCGGCTGCTGGTAACGGTACAATTACCGCTTTGTCCAACTTTGTCCAATGTACCCGGACCCGCTGGAGCGGGGAAAATGTCATAAGGGACAACATAATAAATACTACCATAGGCTTGCAAAAAAAAGCAAGCAGGGTTTTTATCCTGATAGCAATGCTTATTACCTCATCCACGAGGATGAAAACGTTGGTGCAGTTCCTTGGCTCGGCCCTTATCCACATGGGTATAAATCTGAGTCGTTGCAATATCAGTATGACCTAACATCATCTGGACAGCGCGTAAATCCGCGCCACCAGCAAGCAAATGGGTAGCAAAGGAATGGCGCATTGTCTTGGGACTTACAGGCTTGGCAATCCCCTGTGCTGCAACTATTTCTTTCAAAATCTGCCAGAAACGATGACGTGTCATCTTGCCGCCTCTGCCTGTCACAAAAAGATACGGACTGGTTCGCTTCCCTAAAAGAGATGGGCGAGCCGTGGAAAGATAATCATCAATCCGCTTTCCTGCTGTCTCGTTAAAAGGAATCATTCGCTCTTTATCCCCTTTTCCCAGGACACGAACATGACCACTGGTAACACTACAATCACGAACAGGCAGGGTAACCAATTCTGAAACCCGAATACCGGTGGCATAGAGCAGGTGCAGCATGGCCCAGTTACGAAGAATAAGCGGGCTCTGTTTTTTAGGGAGTACCAGCATCTGGTCCACCTCGGTAACTGTCAAGATACCAGGAAGCCCACTGACTATCTTAGGTGAATCAATATCAGCAACAGGATTGTCTAACCTGATCTGGTGAACAACAAGATAATCAAAAAAAGCCCGTAAGGCGGAAAGTCGACGGGCATTACTGCGCGAGTTAATATTTTTTTGATAGCATGCTGCCAGAAAAGATCGGGCCAATTCCGGCGTGATAGCATCCACTGTACTCACTTCCTGTTGCTGAAGAAATTCAAAAAAGAAATGCAGATCAGAGGCATAGCTATCAACAGTGTTTTTTGACAACCTGCGATGAACAACAAGGTATTGGAGAAAGCTATCAAGATGATGAACAAGCGGAGCAGTTTTCAGGGCGGCAATAAGGAGAAAAGGTTAACATAAAAGCTGATCACATAAAAAAACCCTGAAACGCAGTCAGCGTGACAGGGTTGAGCAGACTAGTACCGATTTTTCATTCGGTTATACTTGCGAAGTTTGCGTAATGCTTCGGCAGACTTACGACGTTTCTTAATACTTGGTTTTTCGTAGCACTCACGTCGCTTCAGTTCGCGTTTCACCCCGTCAATCTGTAATTTCTTCTTCAGCTGGCGGATCGCGTACTCCAAGTCGCCTTTGACTTCTACTTCAATCATGAAAAATCACATCCTTTTTGATGATGGCATGTCCCATCTGCTTATTAATTATTTATAAAAATGCAAATTTTATATATTACGATACACGATGACTAATGTCAACGAGATCTGGCACATTCTCGGACAAAAAACGAAATATTTTTAAGTATCAGGCAATTGAAAAAAGCTGCCAAAGCGAGAGGGCTTGCTCTGGAGTATTTTACTTCATATCCGTCACGGAACCAGGTATATGCCTTATGGATCCTTTTTGTTATTTTACAATGCGCTTGATCCAGCTCATCCAATACAAGGACGCCTAATGAGCTTCAGGAGCTGTATTCCACCTCTCTGTCCAGTCTTCTGGTAAGCTCGTTCGAGTATTTCCTGCCTAGATTGTTGGCGTTTTGCTTGGCCCAATCTGTCAATCGGGTCTTTCCGGTCGGTGGAGCATCAACATAGAGTAAGTTAGTCATCAGCCCTTCTATTTCATCGCGGGTGATCAGGACATCGTTGAGGAATTTCCCGGCAATCCAGCCGGTCCAATGACCAATCATTGGCGAAACAGAGATAACCGGGCGGCGTTTACCAATAATCTTGGCAATGGTCTCAAGCAGCTCGCGGTAGGTAAAGGTCTCAGGGCCTATGGCATTGATAATGGAATTACCGATTTCCTTTCCCTGTTGAACAGCAAGATCGGCAAGATCATCCACATAGATGGGTTGCAGTTTATACGCTCCGTCTCCGAAAATCATTAAGAACGGGATATGACGCACTGCCCAGGAAATATTATTGATCAAAATATCCTTTTTTCCAAAAAGAACTCCCGGTCGGAGGATGGTATAGGACAGACCGCTCTCCATAAGAACTTGTTCCAGCCGGGCCTTGCCCTTGAAGTATTCCAACGGAGAATCTATGGATGGATTGGTGATGCTGACATGGACAATTCGTTGTACACCTGCCTCTTTTGCAGCCCTGAACATAGTTTCCGTGTTGCGGACAGCCTCGGCAAAGGTAAAGTGCTTGTGGTTGAACCGTACCCAGTAAGTATTATAGAGTACGGACACCCCGCGCAGGCTCTCGGTCAACTTTTCCGGTTCATCAAAGTGAAAGGGATACGCCCTGATCTGATCCCCGAAGGGATTTTTTCGCTTCCAGGAGTTGGTGATGGTTATAACCTCATGGCCTTCAGCAAGTAGTTTCCGGGCAATGCTTTTGCCGGAATAGCCAAAGGCACCTGTCACTGCATGGAGTTCTTTTTTCATGGTTTACCTCGTGAGGAAAAAGTATTTTGAGATGGACGGGATGTCCGTCATTATGTGACTGTATATTCGACGGAGCAGGATCGCTCCGAGCTATCGCAGAATCACTCATCGGTACTGCTGCGTCGTTCTGATCTGTCGCAGCATCATTCTGCGGCAGTGCTGAATCATACGAACCCATCGCCGGATCATCCTGCGGTGTTGCTGGATCATTCTGATGTATCGCAGAGTCATTCTTCGACGTTGCAGAATGATCCGTACCTCTCGCAGCATCATTCAGAGGCAGGAAATAATGACAATGCACAATATTTTTGTCATCATTCGGTGCTATTTCGTCATGATTCGACACAAATCCATCATCATTCATAAGGGGATAGTCATGATCCCCCTGTGACGCAAGACAATCCCCTTGTGACGGGACATAATCCCCTTGGGGATAACCCTTCGCCCCCTGTGACGCAGGATGATCCCCTGCTGACGAGACATTATCCCCCTGTGACGCAAGGTTGTCCCCTCGGGGAGAATGCCTCGGAGGCGGGGCGGAAAGGGACGGAGAAGGGAACACTAGCTGCGGAACTTGCGCATCTTCCTGACCAGCTCGTTATCCTTGCCCAGCAGACCGGAAATCAGGTCGGCGAAGTCGGAAGCATCTTTGTAGGCATCCGAAAGGGTCTGGTTGGCCTGTGCCGTGGCCTCCTGCGCCTTGGCAGCCGCCTCCTGCTGGGCGATTTCCGCACTGTCCGCGTCCTGCTTTTTCACCTTGAGGCCGTCCAATCGCTCGGCGGGGTCATAGCCTTTGTCCGTCAGGGTGTCCTGTGCTTCTTCAACAAGTGTGATGATCTGCGCGACGAAATCACGTTTTTCCGCTTCGGTCATTGTGCTCTCCTTGGTTTGAGGTTTTGGGGTGTATGCTCATAAGTTGACGTTTTCCTGCCTTGTCCGAGGGTTCCAGCAATTAAAGCCATCCCGCACCTCTCACTGTCTTTCTACGTGGCGATTGGCGATGTGTATATAGTAGGCTGGTTATTGGTTATCACAAGCCAAGTAACGAGTTCACACTCATTTCGTAATAAAAAGTTAACTGAATTCAGTCGGTACTAACATCCAAATAATAAACAGAAAAGTAAAGCAGATGAATAACAATACAATTTTCATTGAAGTTTTTAAAGAGCCAGAAGTATCAAAAAACCAGTTTCGAAACAAGTCGTTTTTTTCAAATCTCCATATCCAGTCAGGTGCTGCATTATTTGTGTTAGGATTAGCGATAACAATTAGCAATCCAACAACAAGCGTTGCTATGGTAAAAAAAATCTTAATTTGAATCGGCATATTGACACCTCTTTTGCGCGAACTATTCCATTGGAATATAATAGCACCAGCTACTTTTTATTTTTGCACCTAAACCGCCCCCAATTCCTCCTTCAACGACTCCTGAAAGAGATCCTGGTAAACCGAATGGACCATCGTTATTGTAGCCGACGTCAACTCCGGCCGAACCATATCCATACGAGGCTCCGGCTTCATAAAACCAGCCTTTGTAACTTTCCGCTCTACAACTTTCTCCGTTGGTACCTTTTACCACTCCGGCTCCTCCAGCAACCCCCATCGCGCCGCCAAAACAGACTTTCCAAAATCTTATAGTTTTATTGTTACCACACTCATCCGTGCAATTTAAAGCAACAGCCCCTCCTCCTAAAATGAAGTGTCCTTCACCTCCATAATATGTATCTGCTTGTCCTTTTCCACCTTCACCAAAAGTATCCATTATAGCATCAAACTCATCACCCGGATACAAACCCATCGAATCAACCCCATTCACCGGATCACTCCCCACATAAGCATACAGATTAATCCCACCGTCCAATCCAATAGGATCAGCAGCGATATACCGCCCGGTTTCAGGATCATAATACCGGTTCCAGTTGTAATGCAGCCCCGTCTCCGCATCAAAATACTGCCCCGGAAAACGGAGGTTATTCTCAATCTGCGCAACAGAAATATTCACCTTCCCGAAGGGCAGGTATTCGGCCTGCCAGACAATACTACCCGAATCATCGGTAATAATCTGCGGAGCACCGAGATGGTCATTGATGTAATAATACGCTCCCTCGGCTGCTTTGTTCTTGAGGAGTAAAAGAAAATATATCGGCTGAAGAAAGGCGGTATCCGAGGGTGTTGATGTTGCCGCGACCGCAGGAGGATTATCCGCAACCACCGGCTCCGGGGCTTCCTCTGCTGGCGGTTCGCTGACCGCGATTGCCTCCTCCGGTGCAGCAACCGGAACCTCATACTGAAAATGGGCAAAGATATCGCCTTCCAGGTAGACGTACTCTTTCAGGATATTGCCGTCACTGTCGGACTCAGCAATGAGCTTGCCGCTTTATTAGCTCCGCTTTGTTTATGGAAAAACTTCAAACGACAAGTCAACCCCCATGCCGCCCAATATAAAAATACTATTTTTATCAATAGTCATGCCGTGATTAATATCTCCTGGTAGCTGCAAATAAACCTCTGCTTTCCCCCCTGATTGCACTAGTTTTAAAATGTCGTTCTCTGCTTTTACAAGGCAATTAATAGCCAATAAAAACTTTTCTTCAAAACCCTTTCCTGCAAGAAATTCTATACGAGAAGCCCAATAACTGTCTTTGTAAGTCCCTTTTAATAGTAGCCCCTTAGGTGTTTGCCGACGGTCTCCTGACAGCCAACGTCTATGACAAGGCAACCCAAGCATCGAAGATAAAAAAGTCAAATCTTCTGTTGGGTGCCAAAATCGTAATGAAATATTTCCAGCTGTCATATCGTATTATCTCCATCGTTTACGTCGATCTTTTCCCCGTCGACCTGAGGGCTTTCCTGATCCTGTATAATCACCAGCTGGCCCATGATCCTGATAAGTACCATCTGGATTTTGACTCCATACATGATCATCTGGGCTAATCCAAGTATCATCAGCAGGTCCATTGCCAATACCGTCTTTAATTTCTCCATGATCCCCAGACCAAGGAGTTTTGTCGATTGGTTTTGCCCCTGGTGGCAGGCGATCTTGATCACAATCCTCACCCTCACAAGATTCATTAAGAATGACATGCCATGCACCTTTTGCAACAAGCCAAGCAATCTGAGCATCAGTTAGACATCTTTTTATATAACTCTTTAATCCACGAGCAATATTCTTATTTCTATCCGCATTGCTTTGCCCCCCGGCCACTGCCCCTGTTCCTGCTTCATACATGACTAAAGCATTCAGCCCATCAGAATCATACCAATTTACAGGATCAACACCAGCATACACATACAGATTCATCCCACCACCCAACCCAATCGGATCAGCAGCAATATACCGCCCAGTTTCAGGATCATAATACCGGTTCCAGTTGTAATGCAGCCCCGTCTCCGCATCAAAATACTGCCCCGGAAAACGGAGGTTATTCTCAATCTGCGCAACAGAAATATTCACCTTCCCGAAGGGCAGGTATTCGGCCTGCCAGACAATACTACCCGAATCATCGGTAATAATCTGCGGAGCACCGAGATGGTCATTGATGTAATAATACGCTCCCTCGGCTGCTTTGTTCTTCAGCAGTAAAAGAAAATATATCGGCTGAAGAAAGGCGGTATCCGAGGGCGTTGATGTTGCCGCCACCGCAGGAGGATTATCCGCAAGCACCGGCTCCGGGGCTTCCTCCGCTGGCGGTTCGCTGACCGCGACAGTGGCTTCAAGCGGAGCAACCGGCACCTCATACTGAAAATGGGCAAAGATATCGCCTTCCAGGTAAATGTACTCTTTCAGGACATTGCCGTCGCTGTCCGCCTCGGCGATGAGTCTGCCGCTCTTGCAGTATACAAAGAGTTTATCTTCCCCGTTCACGGTCTTGACCGTGCGCAGGCCGCGACCGTCGTACTGATAGGCTCCCACAGTGACGCTGTTTTTCGTCACCGAGGCCAGCCGCTGATCATCGGTCAGGTCGTAGACCGTGGTGTCTGTGCTGTCTGTGGCGATATTGCCCGAGGCATCGTAGCCGTAGGCTGCCGCCACCGCCCCGGTGCTTTGATCGAGCCGGTTGGTTCCGGTGACATAGGAATATCCGGTCACGTCGCTGCTGTCCACAGTACGGCTCAGGCGGTTGCCCGTTCCGTCGTGATCGAAATCAAAGGCTCCGGCGGGCAGGCTTGCCGTATCCAGCTGGCCGAGGTCGTCGTAGCTGTAGGCATGATCGGTTCCGATGGGATCAACAATATCCTGCACCAGACCGTCCGACCAGTAGGTATAGGTTCGTTCATACAACCCGCCCGCTGTGATGCCGGAGAGCCGATACAGGCTGTCGAAGCTGCGGGACAGGGTCATCCCGTTGCCCGCTTTCAGGTCGGTAACCGGACCGAAGGGTTTGCTGCTGATATTTTCGGCCAGTAAGCCGGTTTTCCCCTCATACAGGGACTGCACGGAAGAAAGCTGTCCTGCGGTGTCACGGTTCCAGCTGATCCTGCGGCCCGAGGGATAGATCATGTACGCGACTTCCCCGTTGCCGGTGTAACCGTATTCAGTGACAAAGACCT
>NZ_JALAAI010000052.1:0-25003 GCF_052785085.1 Candidatus Electrothrix sp. | reverse complement strand
TAGTCGGCATGCGCATCCAGCTTAATAAATGCGCATTTAAAGGACGACTCAAGAATGGCATACTTTGACATGCAACGCAATGAAATTATTCAACAGGAGAGAAATTCAGCAGATACTAAATAAAGATGTCCGAAAAATTCAGCAATTGTACCCATCTCAAGATTAGAGCCTTTTTTAGTGGTCAAGTCGTCTATGAGTCGCTGCTTAATTATATCTAAGCTAGTTTCTGTTTCCCCTTCGCAAATAGAAACAATTTTAGAATCGATATAAGCAGTTATCGTGTCATTCAGTATGGGAATATTGATAAAATGGAGATGATTGTTATTCTCCAAATTAATGCATTTAGAATCGAAGATATTACTCTGAAATGACATTACATTATGCTGGATATTTTAGTTGTGTTTTGTATTTGCTCTCATCATTTCTCGTTTACTTCTTGATATACTTTGACTTTGCTATAGATAATTTGGCAGAACCAAGTTGTCCGCAGGGATTTGTCAAGCTCTTCCCTCCTCTTTTCCCCGCAACAACAAAACCATACCACCACCCCTAAAAAAATCAAGGTAAAATGGCTTGACATCTCGGCATAATTGCTTATCTTTGCACTCAACGAGACAACAAAGAGCCGCAAGCACTCCCTCCCGACAGTCTATCCGCACCGGATGGAAAAGCAGGATATGGCCACAGAACATGAGGCACGGAAAAACACGTTCAACCTGCTGCTCTTCACGTTTGATCTGCCCCGAATCACACTTCATATGGAGCAGATCACGCTCAATCTGTCTCTGATAAAGCTTGATGTCGTCCTGACAGCGTTCCATCTGCACCACATAAAGCTTCATCTGTCACATATCAAGCGCACATTACAACGCATAACGTTCCATCTGCTCTGGATTAAGTCCATGCGGTACAGATAAGGCTTGAGCAGCTCTATCTCAAGCCTTATCTGCAACAAATCAAGTCTTATCTGTTGCGGATCATCTTTAATCCGCAATAAACAATGTTTCATCCCCGACAAATCAAACTCGATGGAGGTTCCCTATGCCTACGTTCCCCCTGGATATTTCGCATATCCTTGCCCTTGCCGAAAAAATGATTGCAGGTCTGGAAGAAAATAAATCGGTTTTTCCCTCGCCCCCGGTTCCTCCGCAGGAACTCAGGGAAGCACGGGATGAAGCGGTTGAAGCCGACGATGCCCAGGTGGCTGCCCAGGCAGCAGCCAAGGCCGCCACAGAGGTCAAAACCGACAAGTATGCCCGATTAAGCGACAAGATGAAGGACGATATCTCCTATGCCAAACATGCGGTGACGAGTCCGGCCGAGCTTTCCCTTATCGGCTGGGGACCGAGGGCGGAGCCAAGTCCCCTTGCCCCTCCGGGCCAGCCCGGCAGTCTGGCGATTCCTGAACAGGACGCAGGCAAGGTGCAACTGACCTGGAATAAGCCGCAGAGCGGCGGCAAACCGGCCTTTTACAGGGTGGAGATGAGAACGGTTGATCCGGCCGGGGACTGGATCTTAAAGGGCGCAGGCATTTCCACCACAGCGGAACTTACCGGCCTTGAGTGCGGAGTTGCGCTGGAGTTCCGCATCATCGCAGAAAACTCCGCCGGAACAGGTTCTCCGAGCAATACCGTAACCGCAGTCCTGTAGTCCTTTTCCCTCCCTCTGCCGCCGGAGCCTCAGCCCCTGATCAGGCTTTGGCGGCAGAGCCACACTCCAAATCACCTCCCGCCCCTGCCCCGCCCTTCTTCTTTTCCCGTACCCCCCGCTCTAATATTCTCCTTATCAAAAAACAATCCGGTTTTCATCAAACAGTAATCAAAAAACAACATAAACAGTAGATAGTGGCCTTGGAAATGCGGAGAGGAAAAGCTGTCTGCTGTCTCTGTTGATGCTGCTGAACCGTTTCGGTCTGCCGCATCTGCGATGCAGGCATTGTTTTCTTCCCTGCTCAAAAAATTCCCCCTGATCCGGTGGGCGGGTCAGGCGGAAAAGTCCGATGGCCCTGGAGACTCCGGGTCATATACTTCAAGGAAAAGTGAGGGATTGCAACAATGAAGAAAGGTTACCTGAAAACATTGGCCCTGGCAACAGCTGCCGCCCCGTTGATGTTGGTCTCGGCAGCCAATGCCGGTGAGTACCTGCCCGGTGATTTTCACCAGCATTCACTGTACACCGACGGCGGCCATCCGTTTTCCGAAATGATGACGCAGAACAACAACTACCTCCAGTGGTGGGCCAACTCCGAGCATGGCGGCGAGCGTAACCGGGATGGTAATGGCGAAAAATGGGATGATCCGACTGTTTATCCCGTCAACCCGATTCTCGGGGATGTGGAGATGTCCGGCGGTCACCAGGAGATGTGGCGTTGGCAGAGTCTGCGCGACTATGTGTACCCGGATATTGAAGAAGCCCGTGCCCAATACCCGGATAAAATTATCATCAGCGGCCTAGAACAGAATGTCCCCGGCCATGAGCATTGCTCCACTGCTGTTTATCAGTACGACGGCACAGCCACCGCTATCAGCGAATTTGAGTACCGCTTTGATCGCTCCGATGATGACACCAGCCGCAACGGTGAGCCGGGTTTGCTGGAAGGTTTCGGTACCCTGGGTAAAACAAACGATGATAAAGAAGACGCCATCTCAGGCGTACAGTGGATGCAGGCCCTGAAAGATCAGGGTGTGGGTGATGCCTGGGTTGTTCCGGCCCATGTTGAGCGGAAGTGGACCTATGTGATTGAAGATTTTCGGAACTGGATGGATGCAGGCCCGGATGTGGCTATCGGTTTTGAAGGTCAGCCCGGTCACCAGACCTCAAGCGACCGTGGATTCAGCCGCAGATCTCTGGGCGGAGGTACCTACGGCGGAACCGGTTTCTATGCTGCCAAGGTGGGCGGTCTCTGGGATGCCCTGTCTGCTGAAGGACGTAAATTTTTCAACTTTGCCAGCTCGGACGATCACTGGCATTGGTCCATGGGCGGCAGTGATTTCTGGCCCGGTGAGTATCAGAAGATCTATACCTATATCGATACCAATGCTGAGGATAAAATTCAGGCGGTCTTTGACGGCAACCGTTCCGGTAACTCCTGGAATGTGCAGGGTGATCTGATTGATAAACTGATCTTCACTGTTGAGAACGCAGCCGGTGAAGAGGCCATGATGGGTGAAACCCTGAAGGTTGCTCCCGGCGAGCAGGTAACGGTGAAGATCCTGATGCGTGATCCCAAGTGGCCCAATAACAGCCCGTTTGCCTTTGATAATCCTTCATTGGCTCAGATCGGTATTTCCCAACCCCTGAACATGCCTGTCCTTGACCATGTTGATATGATCACCGGCACCATTACCGGCAATGTGCCTGCAACTGATATGAACGATCCGGTTGCCACGGATTACGGCACGGATACCGCAGTCACGGCCACCTTTAATAACAGCAACTGGAAGGCAAACAAAAACGGGGTCATCCAGGTGAAATACACCTTGAACGCAGACGACAGTATGTTCCTCCGTCTGCGCGGCACCAACCTGCCTGCCAATGTTCCCTTTGAGACCGATCAAGAAGGTAATCCCTTGGCCGATACAGAGGCTAATGATAACATCTATGCAGCTATGTATGCAGATGAACTGGCGGAGCAACTCATTGACGGTGTTGAAATAACCACCAACAGTAAGCTTGACGAAGTTGCTGAGGCCTATGCTGATCTCTGGTTCTACTCCAACCCGATCTATATTGAGGTTCAGTAACACCGGCTTAATTACATTGCAGGTGTGTTGATGCGAGGGGCATGTCTCCTCGCATTTTTATTTTGTCGGAGAAAACCACCCTCTTTGGGGGCAGATTGTTTCTTTTGTATGAATCCTCAGCGTAACGATCAGATATGGCACAAAAAATCCTTTACCTGTTCTTTTTTCTTTCCGGAATAGCCGGACTCGGCTATGAAATCCTCTGGACCAGGATGCTCGCTGTGAGTCTGGGACATGAGACCATGTCCACCCTTGCTGTGCTTACAGCCTTCTTCGGCGGTCTTGCCCTGGGGGCCTGGTTCCTTGACCGTCCGGTGAGTCGCTCTTCCCGACCAAGACTCTGGTACGCCGGGCTGGAGCTGCTTATCGGCCTCTGGGCTCTTGCACTGCTGCTGCTTATTCCTCAGCTTAATCCGGTAGCAGCATCCCTTATCGGGGTGGACCCCACAACAATCCGGCACTGGACCATCTCCTTCTGCTACCCCTTTATCCTGCTCCTTCCGGCCACCTTTGCCCTGGGCGGCACCCTGCCTGCAATGGAACGGCTCTTTACTCAGCTCAACAGAAAACAACGGGCCGTGGGAGGACTCTACAGTGTTAATACCTTGGGGGCCATGCTCGGCACCTTTGCCACAACTTTTTTTATCATGCCTCTGGTCGGCCTGCACATAACCGGCATCCTGCTGGCCACGTTGAATATCTTTGCTGCCCTCGGGGTATTTTTGTTTATCCCGACTCCACAGGAAAAGGGGCAATCAACAGGGAAAGATCTGTCTTCCTTTTCCGATAACAACGAGATCAGCAGGGGGCGGATATATTGCATCCTTTTCGCTACCGGTCTGTTGGGAATCGGCTTTGAGGTGCTCATGGTCAGGGTGTTGAGCCAGCTCTTTGCCAATACGGTGTTTTCCTTTGCCGCCATTCTTACAGTCTATCTCTTTGGCACGGCTGCGGGAGCAGCTTGTTACCAACGCTCCCTCCGCTATCCCAAGAGTCGGCATACCCTGACCTCTTTACTCCGGGCCACAGGGCTCTGCTGTTTGATAACGGTCTTTCTCCTCCAATATGCGGAAGTTCTTTTCACAGCCCTGCAGGGTATGATCGGCACAGGATTTTGGGCCGCAGTCTTTGTTGAGATGGTCACGGCCCTGTTCTTCCTCTTTTTACCCACTGTTGCTATGGGGGCTTTGTTCAGCCATCTGGCCCAGAGCCTGCGACGCTCTGATGGCGGGGTGGGACACGCCCTCTGTTGCAATACCTTGGGAAGTGCGGCTGCTCCGCTCCTCTTCGGTGTTATCCTGCTGCCAGCCTGGGGAATGAAGGTGACCTTACTGGTTGCGGCCACAGGATATCTCCTCCTGCTGCCGCAATTCCGCCGGGCGGATTTTCTGCCTACGGCCCTACCCGCTTCAATTGCTCTGGGCCTTGCTCTCCTGCCTGCTTCCTATCGTTTTATTCACCTTACTGACGGCGAGACCGTGCAGGAATACAGGCAGGGTATTATGGCCTCGGTTGCCGTTGTTCAGGATACGAACAAGGCCCTGCATTTAAAGGTGAACAATCATTTACAGATGGGCGGTACCACCTCGGTTTTTTCTGATCGTCGTCAGGCCCTGCTGCCCTTGCTCCTTCATCCTGCTCCGGAAACAGCCCTTTTCCTTGGATTAGGAACCGGTGCCACCATTGCCGGAGTAGCCGGATATCCGGGATTGCAAGCTGATGGCGTGGAACTGTTGCCCGAGGTCATTGATCTGATCCCCTGGTTCAGCAAGGCAACCGGTGATCTGAGCAAGGCGAAAAATCTCCATTTCATAGCTGCAGATGCCCGTCGTTTTGTCACAGCTACAGAAAAACAATATGATCTCGTTGTCGCGGATCTCTTTCATCCCTCCCGTGACGGGGCGGGAAGCCTCTACACTGTGGAGCATTTTACTGCTATCCGTCATCTGCTCAGTGAGGATGGGATCTTTTGTCAGTGGTTGCCCCTGTATCAGCTGGATCTGGAGATGTTCAAGGTCATCAGCAAGACCTTTTTACAGGCATTTCCCGAGGGTCAGGCCTTTCTCGGCCATTACAGCCTGGATTATCCGATTATCGCCCTGGTTGGAGCAAAAAAGCCACTCCGTTTTCCGGAAAACTGGTACCGGAAGCGCCTCAGCAGCAAGGGCATGCGGCATATGGCGACGTCCTTCGGCTATGACAGCGGATACAGCCTGTTGGGTACCTTTCTTGCCGGTCATGCAGAGCTGAGAAAATACACCGCTGCCAGCCCGATTAACACCGATGCCCATCCTGTGGTGCTTTTTCAGGCCCCTCGTTTTGCCTACAGCAATCCCGCTTCGCCCCATACCCGTCTCCTGGCTCTGATTGCCGCTTTTGAACAACCTGATCCCGAGACTGTTCTGGCGGAAGCCATTACTGAGGAAGATATGTTTGCCCGTGAGCGTCTTCCAGCCTATTGGCGGGCCCGGAACAGCTTTCTCAGGGTGGGAGTGGATGTGCAACGACCCCGTAACGTACGGCAGCTCTACGAGCAGGTCAGTGATCCTCTGCTCAAGGTGGTGCGAAAAAGTATTGATTTTTCCGCTGCCTATTACCCCCTGCTCTCTATTGCCTATGATCTCTATCCGGAGGATCAGGAGGCATCCCGGCATCTGCTCAGTAAACTGGAGCGGGCCAATCCGACCCGACGCGAGGCATTTGTATTGCGACAAAGGCTTTTTTCGCAGGAGAATTGACCTGGAAGGTTGCAAGGTTACAGTCATGCCACTGACTGTGCTGAGCATATACATGAGAAAGGCTTGGGAAATAGTGAAATGCGCAAAAAAACAGAGAACAGTGCCAACAGTAACACACCCCTCAAACCAACCCCATCAAAAAACGCCGGGCAGGCACCACCTGCACCCCGGTCTTCCTATCCAGATAATGGTGTCTCTCATCCAAAGTGACCAGAAAACGTTGGGCAACATCAAGCCGCTCACCAAAATAACTAAGCGGTTGAGCAGGCCCTCTGGTCAACTTGCATTCCACCATAAACCAAGGCGTTTCTCCCCATGTGACCAGGAAATCCACTTCTCGCCCATCCCGGTCCCGGATATACCAAAGCCGGGCCTTAATACCAAACACATAATAGTACCAATCACAAAACTTGAGCAGGTGGGAGGCGATCATATTTTCAAAACGCGCACCTTCCGCTTTCACCTCAGACCAGTCCCACAGATAATATTTTGATTCCTTTTTCAAGGCCCTTTCCAGCCTGTTATGATACGGCATGACCCGAAAACAGTAGTAATTACGACTAAGGAGATCCATCCAGAAAGTAATGGATTTTGGGCTGGCCTGCACATCCTCAGACATAGAGGATAGAGACAGGGGGGAAGCAACCCGCTTGGGAAGCAATGCACCGAGCAGCTCAACCTGAGAAAGTGCCCGAACATTTTCCGTATCCCGGATATCTTCCCGGAAAATTCGTTCAAAACGGGCATTCTGCCAGCGAAGCAAGGTACGCTCAGAACCTTCAAGCAGGGGTTCTGGGAAACCGCCAAAACGAAAGAGCTCTGTCAGCCCCTGCCCTGAACCAGTGCAATCAATTTCATGACAGGATGAAGGCATATCCAATGCAGTCGGAGCGTTATTCATCTCCCTGAGCGAAAAGGGATGCAGAACATGGTAATGATAGCGTCCCAGCAGGGAATCTCCGGATCTCCGAAAAATGTCCAGACGAGAACTGCCAGTTACCAGTATTTTCTCCTGATTGTCTCTGGTGTCCCAGATTCCCTTGATCAGGCTCTTCCACTTCTCGTACTTATGAAGTTCATCAAAGACCAGGCATTCTGCGGTCAAGGGCCATTGCTGCCCTGTAATCTGTGTCTTATGTTGAGGATTATCCCAGTTCAGATAGATATTATGCTGATATTTTTCAGCGAGATAACGGGCCAGCGTGGTCTTGCCGACCTGACGGGGACCGCCGATAAACACCATCTTCTTCTCAACATCTTCCCGAAGGGCCTCAGTAAGGTAACGAATCTTCATGTGGCAATTTTACCCTAAAGGTAAAAAAAGTCATGACAATTCTTTCCTTAAGGTAAAAATTGTCAGGTTTTATTTTCCTCCAGCCTTTCGCAAAGCCTCAAAGACTGCACGGGTTGGTTCCCCATCAGGAGTCATTCCTATCCGGCTCTGAAAGACTTTGATCCCCTTACGGGTTCCACTGCCAAGATCGCCGTCAATAGCCCCGTCATAAACACCTTGGCCCTGCAGGAGTTCCTGCAACTTAAATTTTTCCTCAGCAAAAAGTGCATCTGCTGGTCTGGGCCAGGTTTGGATCATCCCTGCTTTTCCAGCCAGACGATCAGAAAGCAGGCTCACAGCCAATGCATAAAAATCCGATGCATTATAGCGCTTGATGATAAAAAAATTGCGCTGACAAAGAAAACCAGGCCCTTGGTCACCAGCCAACATTTTCAGCTCAGCCCGGGTACCAGGCTCAGGAAAAGAACCACCATTCGGACGGGTAAAACCAAGTTTTTTCCATTGAACCAAGGTCTTGGTCTTTCCTTTGTAGCGGACCCCGCCTTTGGGTACCTGCACCTCATAGCCCCAGGCCTTACCGGTCTGCCAGCCGTTTTTATGCAGGAGATTTGCTGCGGTAGCCAAGGCATCTGGCACAGAGTTCCAGATATCCCGCTGGCCATCCTTATCCATATCCACCCCATAAAGCTGATAGCTGGTCGGGATAAACTGGGTATGGCCCATTGCTCCGGCCCAGGAACCGTAAAGCTGCGCACGCCCCACGTCACCTTCTTTGACCATCTGCAAAGCAGCAAGTAATTGCTGGCGGGCAAACTCCTTCCGGTTTTTATCGCCATAGGCCAGGGTAGCTAAGGCCAAAGGTACATAATGAAGCCGTTCCGGTTTATCCAGCACTGCGCCGTAACGACTCTCAATGGACCAGATAGCCAGCAGTACAGGGCCTTCCACCCCAAAACGGGCTGCAACCTTGTCCAGCCAGATCTTGTGTTTTTTTGCCATCACCCGACCTTCAGCCACGGCTGCAGCATTGACAGCAGTATCAAGGTAATCCCAGATCTTGGTGGTAAATTCCGGCTGATAGGCTGCCTTGCGCAACACCTCCTGATCTGGTGCAGTTACCCCGGCAAAGACCTGCTGATACAGCTTCTTGCTGATACCCTGCTTTGCGGCCTGGGGATAGAAATCATTAAGCCAGGCCTGAAAGGATGGATCTGTTGCAGCTACGGCAAAATTCGACAGATTACCGGTAACCAAAAACATACTAAGAAAAAAAGCAAAAAGACTCTTCATCCTGAAGTTTTAATACCCTACCGTGTTATTCCGGCAGGCTCCGTAGGGGCAGACCTATGTGTCTGCCCTTTATTTTTGGATGGTGACAAGGGTAAACACACAGGTTTACCCCTTGAATTATTAAATTGCCGTTTTTGTAGGGGCGGTTCGCGAACCGCCCCTACTGCACATCGGGCAGGCACGGGGACCTGCCCCTACAGTATTTATCGAATCTTCCAGGTTTATGCAAATTCCAGAATAACCTGATCAACGGTCAGGCACTCGCCCAGATTGACAGCAACATTGGCAATCTCCCCATCTGCCGGGGCACGGAGAACATTCTCCATCTTCATGGCCTCAATCACAGCCAGTTTCTGCCCGACCTTGACCTCGTCTCCAGCTTCAACAGCAAGTTTAACCAGCAAACCCGGCATAGGCGCAAGCACAAGTTTGGACAAATCAAGAGCTGCTGTCTTCGGCATAAACCGATAGAGTTCAGCCACATTGGGAGCTACGACCAGGGCATCAATGCGCAGGCCACGATAGCAAATAGAATAACCAAGTCCCTGACGACTGACCTGAAGACAGAACCGCTGATTATTAATGGTCCCGTGAAAGACCTGTTGGGAAAACTGCCAATCCGTCTTGACCCGATAATTGCTGCCGTTATAATCCACCCGATACCCGCAATCAGCCTGAAACGGTTTCACCGATAAGGACATATGCTCCTCACCAACAATAACCACCCAGGAATCCTGGACCCGACGTTCATGTCCGGCCATTTGACCACTGATCCTGGCTGCTCTGTCCATGTACAGTCGATGGACAATACCTGCCACCACAATAGGGACATCCGGAGCATCTACCGTGGTCTCAGTATCACGAAAGCCATCAGTAAATTCTTCTTCAATAAAACCAGTGGAAAGATCACCCTGCTGAAAGCGGGGGTGGGCCACCAAGGCGGCCAGGAAATTAATATTGGTGGATACGCCCTGAATCACATACTCATCAAGAGCGTCCTGCATTGAAGAAATAGCCTCTTCTCTGTCCTCTCCCCTGGTGACCAATTTGGAAATCATGGGGTCATAATAGACTGAGATTTCGCTTCCTTCAATAATACCGCTGTCCAGGCGAACGCTCTTCCCGTCTTCATAGGGTGGTTGATACACTGTGACCCGGCCAGTAGAGGGGAAAAAATCACGCACCGGATCTTCTGCATAGACCCGACATTCCAGGGCCCAGCCCTTGAGTTCAATATCATCCTGGCTCATGGGCAGGGGCTCACCAGCAGCAACCCGGATCATCAGCTCCACCAGGTCATAACCAGTGACCATTTCAGTAATGGGATGCTCCACCTGGAGACGGGTGTTCATCTCCAGAAAATAAAAATTTTGCTCCTGATCAACAATGCATTCCACAGTCCCGGCTGAAATGTAATCAACAGCCTGAGCCAGCATCACGGCCTGTTCGCCCATCTGACGCCGGGTCTCCGGGGTGAGAAAAGGCGATGGGGCCTCTTCAATGACCTTTTGATGCCGCCGCTGCAGAGAACATTCCCGCTCTCCCAGATAGACCACATTGCCATGCTGATCCGCCATGACCTGGATTTCAATATGACGGGGCTGCTCAATAAATTTCTCAATCAGGATACGATCATCACCAAAGCTGGATTGGGCCTCACCAGCGGCCCGCTCAAAACCATCCCGACATTCCTGCTCATTACGGGCAATCCGCATGCCCTTGCCCCCGCCTCCGGCAGTGGCCTTGAGCATCACCGGATAGCCGATCTCTGCGGCCTTTTCCACAGCCTGGTCAGCATTGTCCAAAATACCGTCATAGCCAGGTATGGTATGCACACCAGCCTGGTCAGCAATCTGCTTGGAAGTGATCTTATCCCCCATACTGGTTATGGCTCCAACCGGAGGCCCGATAAAGACAATCCCTTCTTCACCCAAACGTTGACAAAAGGTATGGTTTTCCGAAAGAAAACCATATCCCGGATGCACAGCCTCAGCACCAGTACTTTTGCAGGCATCAATTATTTTTTCCAGGTCCAGGTAACTTGCTGTTGGCGCAGAAGCACCAATATGGACTGCTTCATCAGCCATCCGAACATGCAGGGCTGTTTGATCAGCATCGGAAAACACAGCAACAGTCTTAATCCCCATTGCCCGTGCTGTTCTGATAATGCGACAGGCAATTTCACCCCGGTTTGCTATAAGAATTTTGGTAAACATGCGGTGTTCTACTCAAGTTAAAGATACATGTCAGCCAGGAAAAACAAAACCATTTCGTATTCCCTTACTGACAAGATTTTTCTGACAAATTTTTTATCGTTAAAAAATCAAATATACAACGGCGTAGGTCTCTGTCAGTTTTTCTTATCATGTTCCAGCCCAGACTTCAAAGCCATTTACCACTTCGTACTCATATAAAACGAGAAGAGACAAGATTGTTTTTCCCCGGCAGAGCGATTTTCGATTGTAATAAATGCATTTATACCATATATAGAACTTTGATTCAGAACATCATACTTCCATTTGTTATAAAATGTCCACACGCAATGAGCGGACACAGACCATTCTTATCAAACAGTATCCATAATTACTGAGCCGGAACGGTCTTATGGACAAAAAAAGGAGAGCATTTAATATGAAACTTGGAATCAACGGCCTTGGAAGAATTGGAAAACTCTCACTCTGGCATCATGTTTCCCGAAAATTCTTCTCAGAAATTGTTGTCAACCTTGGGCGTCAGGCTGGTACTGGCCTGGAAGACATTGCTGCAACCATTGAAAAAGATTCTTCCTACGGGAGACTGTCCACCTATCTTCATGGACATAAAGGTGGCCGGGCCATTGAAAACCTGAACGAGGAAGCAGGCACCATGACTATAAACGGTGTTCCGGTCACCATCCTGCGTGAGGCCCGTAACCCCAAGGACATCAAATGGCAGGACAATAATGTCCGTATTGTTGCTGACATCACTGGCGTGTTTAAGGATCCCACAGCTGATGCCGAAGAAGAACGAGGCTCTGTGCGCGGTCATCTTCAGGCTGGAGCTGAGAAGGTCATGGTCTCTGCCCCGTTTAAGATCAAGGCCAAAGGCATTGACATGCCAGAGGACGCCATAACTACGGTGATGGGCATTAATGATGATGATTACAAGCCGGAGCAACACTCCATTATCTCGGCAGCCTCCTGCACCACTACCTGCCTGTCCTACATGATCAAGCCACTCATGGATCATTTTGGGGCCGACCAGATGCTCACTGCCTCAATGGTCACTGTGCATGCGGCCACAGGAAGCCAGAATGTCCTGGATTCTGTACCTGCTGCCGGGGCTAGTGATCTGCGGAAGAACCGCTCTATCCTCAATAATATCATCATGACCACCACCGGTGCTGCCAAGGCCCTGGGCCTGGTAATCCCGGAGATGAAGGGCATTGGTTTTATTGCTGAGTCTGTCCGAATCCCCACCTCCACAGGTTCTCTGATCGTGCTGGTCCTCAATCTTCAGGATGAACTGGAAAACCCGATCAAGCGTAATCTGATCAACAGCATCTACAAAGATTATGCAGACACTACCCCGTATCTTAAGTACTCTACAGGCCAGAATGTATCTTCTGATATCATCGGCACCCCAGAGGCTGCCACAGTGATTGAGTCCACAGAGACCCATACCCGAACCGCTTCCCTGAAGGTCAACCTGAAAAACCTGAAAAGCTGTAACTTTGAGCCGGGGCAGGGAGCACCTGTTCTGGAGGTTCCGGTTACTCAGGCTGTGATCTACGGCTGGTACGATAATGAGCTGGGCAGCTACACCAATATGCTTGGTGACCTGACGGTTTCTGTGGCTGAACGGATGGTGTAGGGGCACGGCGCGCCGTGCCCTTACAGAGTATAATTCGGATTGAAATTTCCTGACAAAAGCAATATGAAAACAATTCGTGACCTTGATATTAGCGGCAAACGCATTCTGATCCGGGTGGATTTTAACGTGCCCATGAACGAGCAGGGCGAAATTACCGATGACCTGCGTATCCGCACGGTTCTCCCCACGATTCAATATGCCTTAGAACAGAAAGCAAAAGTTATTCTGGCCTCCCATATGGGCCGTCCCAAAGGACAGCGGGTGGAGAAATACTCCCTGGCACCAGTTGCCAGCTACCTGTCTTCCCTGCTTGACAAACCTGTTCAGCTGGCCCAGGACTGCGTGGGATCTGAAGCAGAAAGCGCAGTTGCATCCATGAACAACGGTGATATCGTTTTGCTGGAAAATCTTCGTTTTCATGCAGAAGAGCAGGCCAACGATCCGACCTTTGCCCAGCAACTGGCCGCCTTGACAGATGTCTATATTAATGATGCCTTTGCTGTCTCCCATCGGGCCCATGCCTCAGTCACTGGAATCCCGGCAAACTGTGCGGAAAAAGCTGCCGGCCTGCTGCTGGACAAGGAGATGTCTTATTTCCATCGTTCGGTTGATGAACCCCAGCGGCCCTTGGTTGCCATTGTGGGTGGGGCTAAGGTCTCGGGCAAGCTGGAGGCCCTGACCAATATGCTGAACAAGGTGGACTGCCTGCTCATCGGCGGAGCTATGGCTAATACCTTTCTCAAAAGCCAAGGCTCTTCCGTGGGTGCTTCCAAGGTGGAGGACGACCTGCTGGATAATGCCCGGCAATTGCTGGTTGACGCCAAGGAAAAAGGTGTTAAAGTCTACTTGCCTGTGGATGTGATAGCAGCGGAGCGATTCGTCCCGGATGCGGTCTGTAAACAGGTCACTGTCCAGGATATCCCGGACAACTGGATGGCCCTGGATATTGGCCCGGCCTCGGTAATCTGCTTTTCTGAAGTCCTGGCTGATGCCAAGACCATCATCTGGAATGGCCCTATGGGTGCCTTTGAAATGGATGCCTATGCCCGAGGAACCATGGCCCTGGCCCATACCGTGGCTTCGGCCCATGCCCTGAGCATTACCGGGGGCGGAGATTCCAATGCTGCGGTTCGTTTGTCCGGAGAAGCTGAAAACATTTCCTATATGTCTACTGGTGGCGGGGCCTTTCTTATGCTCATGGAGGGTAAAGAACTGCCTGGTGTGAAGGCGTTGGAAGAATAAAAAGTGCAGGAGGAGGTGCTATGGAAGAAGAATTGCCGAAAAGTGAGACAGAGCTTATCGCCGAGGCCAGGAAGATCATTGACCTGCTGACCAACGACCCAAGATTTGCCAACGTACCGATTTCAGCAGATGAACTGCGCAAGAGGCTGGATAAGTTCATCGCCGTTCGAAATGCAGAGGAAGCTCTCCGCGTTGCAGAAATACAGGCCACAGCAGCCGTAGAAGAAGCCTTGAATGATCTGCTTGAGACTGAACGCGAGTTGGCGGCAGCCAATAAAGGATCGTCAGTGCAGTCAATAACCTGGAACTGAGGTTGGAGCACAGGTCGCACGTTTGTGCAGAAGACTGAACAGGACTGTGCAACGTTTTGCAACGAGTTGGGTCTCGTTGAGTCGTTTTCAAACCTTGAAAATCATCTTTGATGAACCGAATTCTTTGGAGGAAAAGATGGCAGGAACACCGCTGATAGCTGGCAACTGGAAAATGCACCTCACCCGCGCTGAGTCTGTGGAACTGGCCCGGGCTGTAGCTGCTGCCAGTACAGGACTTACAGACCGGGAAGTGATGATCGCCCCGGCCTTTCTCTCTCTGGCTGCTGTCAAAGAGGTTGTGGCGGACAGCCCGGTGCGGGTGGCAGCCCAAAACGTTGCCTGGGAAAAACAAGGTGCCTTTACCGGTGAAATTTCACCGCCCATGCTCCAGGATATTGGAGTTGATATGGTTATTCTCGGCCATTCTGAACGTCGTCACGTCTTTGGCGAGGACGATGCCATGGTCAATCGACGCCTCACAGGTACCCTGCAATTTGGTCTCTCCCCCATTCTCTGCATTGGTGAGACCCTGGAAGAACGGGAACAGGAAAAGACCTTCACGGTTATTGAAGAGCAGCTCCGCCAAGGTCTGAAAGATGTCCAATCAGACCAGATGAAACAGGTAGTCGTGGCCTATGAACCGGTGTGGGCCATTGGAACCGGAAGAACAGCAACAAAAGAGCAGGCTCAGGAAGTGCATGCCTTTATTCGTACAGCTCTTGCTGATTTATATGAAAAAACACTTGCCGACGCAGTCAGGATATTGTATGGTGGCTCGGTCAAACCTGAAAATATTGACAGCCTCATGGCTCAACCTGATGTTGACGGTGCTCTGGTGGGCGGCGCAGCATTACAGGCCGAGTCCTTTGCAAGGATAATCAATTTTACATGACGACCTTACTTATTATAGTACATATACTGGTTTCTCTTTTCCTCATTGCCATCGTGCTGTTGCAACATGGCAAAGGAGCTGATATTGGTGCCACCTTTGGCGGTTCCGGCCAATCAGTTTTTGGCTCAGAAGGGCCAGTGCCTCTGTTGAATAAGATTACGACCTTTTCAGCAATTGTATTTATGGGCACTTCGGTTTCCTTGGCCTATATTTCTGCTCATGAAAGCACTGGCTCCATTATGACAGAGATCCCAGCTCAGGAAACTGCACCAGTGGAAAAAGAAGCTCCGGTGACCATTCCTATGCCAGGAACTGAAGTGCAGCTTGACCAGCCTGCACAGGAAACTCCTTCACCTGCTGAACAGGAAGTTACCCAAGAGCCTGTTGCAGAAGAAGAGGATCAGCTCTACCAAACTATTCAGGATACTCTGGTGGAGGAAGAACCTATAGCTGAGGTTCAGGAAACCGTACCTGCTCCTGAAGAACAGACAGCAGAACAAGCTGCTCCGGTTGAGCAGGAAACAATAGCAGAACCAGCCCAGGAAAAGGCTGAATAACAAGACATATTATTTTGCGTGCCGAAGTGGTGGAATTGGTAGACACGCTATCTTGAGGGGGTAGTGGGTTACACCCGTGCCGGTTCGACTCCGGCCTTCGGCACCATATCTTAATACAGCAGCATCCATAGAAGTCCATTAAAGCCCGCAACCTTAACTGGTTAGCGGGCTTTTTTTATGTCAGAATGATGATCTGCAAGGACAAAGTTATACTGGATAATCCATGCAGTCAGCATCATTTCGGCAAGATCACCCGAAAATGATCCCCCCTCGAATTCTATGGAGAAAATGGATATTAAAAATGAGCAAGAATAAACAAGACAGTTCGTTGCCGAACAGACAGCACCGTGACCTTCTCAACGACCTTCAGATACTAATTGAACGCGGAAAGGGTCAGGCGGTCGCAGCAGTAAACAGTGCTATTACAATGACCTATTGGCAGGTAGGAAAAAGAATCAACGACGAAGCACTTCATGGTGAACGGGCGGAATATGGCAAACAGGTTGTCGTGTCACTCGCGAAACAGCTCGTTGAACGCTATGGCAAAAGCTTTGAAGCCAGAAATCTGCGGAGAATGATGCAATTTGCCGAGCTGTTTCCAGATGTTCAGATTGTCGTTCCATTGGCACGACAATTGAGCTGGTCGCATTTTCTGGCGATTATCCCGTTGAAAAGTGAGTCTGCCAGAATGTTCTATGCTGAACTTGCCTGTGAAGCATCATGGAGTAAAAGAGAATTACGAAGTCAGATCGAACGCAAAGCCTTTGAGCGCTCGGAACTAGCTGATACCAAAATGAGTCTCTATAAATTCGAGCATCTTATAGGGAATTTTAAGGATCCTTACTTTCTAGATTTTCTGGGACTCAAAGAAGGGTATCTTGAAAATGAACTGGAAAGCGCACTTATCAGAGAGCTGGAGCTGTTTATTCTGGAGTTGGGGAATGGCTTCGCCTTTGTGGAACGCCAAAAACGCATGATTATTGATGAAGATGACTTTTACCTTGATTTGCTTTTCTTCCACCGAAAACTAAAACGTTTGGTTGCTGAAGAATTGAAAATTGGTCGTTTCAAAGCAGCCTTCAAAGGTCAGATGGAACTCTATCTCAGGTGGTTGAATAAATACGAGCGACAGTCCGGTGAAGAAGCTCCTATCGGTTTGATCCTATGTGCCGAAGCGGGAACCGAACAGGTTGAACTCCTGAATATGCAGAAAGACAACATCATGGTTGCCGAATACTGGACGGAACTTCCGCCGAAAGAGCTACTGGAGAAGAAACTGCACACTGCCCTGATTGAAATTCGTGAAAGGTTGGAAAGTAGAAGGCTATTGAATGGAGGCAACCACGAATGAATACGGACGGCAATAGAGGTCTGACCCCGTTTTACTTATTGAAAAACAATCCAGCCATGCTACTTGGAAGAATTCCGCAGGAAGGCTGGCTTTAGACAGGAGCAGGTGGCTGAAGTTCTTGTCTCCCGGAGAACGGCGCAGCAAAAGCCGAAGTACAAAGAGCATCAACGATTGACAGACGGGACACATTAATGGTAGACTGGTCTTAAACCAGTCTATTTCGCAACCCAAGGAGACATTATGGAAACCATCGGTGCTTATGAAGCAAAAACCCATCTTCCCAAACTGCTTAACCGCGTCAGCCGGGGAGAAAAAATCATCATCACCAAACACGGGGTACCCGTAGCCACGCTTCAGCCCCCTGAAAGAGTACATAACAGTTCGCCGAAACAGGTTATCGCCGAGTTGCGAGCATTCCGGCGCAGACATCGACTCAAAGGCCTCACCATCCGGGAGATGATTGACGAGGGCAGGCGATAATGGCTGATTTTGTTGTGGACAACTCAATTGTGATGTCCTGGTGTTTTGACGATGAAGAGGACGACTACGCAGACAGCGTGCTGACCGCATTGGAGACAATGACAGCTGGAGTTCCGGCTGTCTGGCCTTTGGAAGTCGCCAATGTTCTGCTGGTTGCCGAACGCAGGAAACGACTCACTAAGTCAGACACTATCCGCTTTCTGGAGCTGCTCCGGGAACTTTCTGTTGAAGTCATTCAAGAAGCTTCTCAAAGGGTAACTTCTGAAATTATAGCCCTGGCACGGGAGCAACAACTTTCCTCCTATGATGCTTCATACCTGGATTTGGCCATACGGAAAGG
The DNA here is from genome assembly GCF_052785085.1 of Candidatus Electrothrix sp. Lineage (NCBI taxonomy): Bacteria > Pseudomonadati > Thermodesulfobacteriota > Desulfobulbia > Desulfobulbales > Desulfobulbaceae > Candidatus Electrothrix > Candidatus Electrothrix sp. The sequence goes on along the minus strand of NZ_JALAAI010000052.1, from coordinate 6,913 downwards.
ACTGCCGCTGGCAACCTTGGATGCCCGCTTGCGCACGGCTGCGAAAAAATGCGACGTTGCTTTTTTTGATCCCGATAGGTTGTGACATTGCCGACAACTCGAAAACCTACTCTGTAATTACCTATTCGAACTCGATAAAACGTATCATAACCCTTGAGCTTTTTCAGCTGCCTGATGTTCGCCTGAAGACGCATCGGGCCAAAACAACTGGCTGATGTGCTCAACGCCTTTCGGCATCAAAGATGGGTTCGCACTCAGGAGATAAATCCCTGATATAATCACCAGTGGTGCTCAACGCCTTTCGGCATCAAAGATGGGTTCGCCGAACATCCTGATTTTGTACTCACCGCCAATCAAGTGCTCAACGCCTTTCGGCATCAAAGATGGGTTCGCTAGCCTTGGCTAAAATCTCCTCGTTACTCAGATGCCGTGCTCAACGCCTTTCGGCATCAAAGATGGGTTCACGTACATGGCTGACTCAAGCCTGCTTGCCTTTGATATGTGCTCAACGCCTTTCGGCATCAAAGATGGGTGCAGGGCTGAAAACAGGGCCTTGTCAAAACTATGCACCTGTGCTCAACGCCTTTCGGCATCAAAGATATTTCCCTCTGTCCTGTCAGAGCTTATTCCGAATGGCAATCCAACGCAGATCATCTTCCTTCGGTTGCTGAAGCACGGCCTCATAGAGGGAAAACTGCTGCCAGACAGTACCTTTTGAGCCGACATGATCAACCCAGATCGGCAAAGGCTGTTCGCCTTCCGTATCTCTGACCGGCCACCTGCCCTTTCTGCCCTCCAAATCCGGGTTCCAGACAATATCGTTGACTAAATCACGGCTTTCCCCAAGGCTCAAACCGCCGTATCGAGAAATCGTTTGCGGAGATCGGCCTGCTTCGCTTATACGCTCCGCAAGACCTCCCGGTTTCAAGAAAACCGCTATTTCCATACCTGTGAGAATTTCCTGATAATCCGGTCGTTTGTTTGATCCTGTTCCCGGCGGGGATTTCTGATTCTTTATCCTCCAGGCCGTGCGCAGGACAACAGAAAGTTCAGGCTGCCGAACAACGGCATAAGCCAGTTCCGTGCCAAGATATGTTTGTCGATCTTCTTCACCGACAAGGGAAAGCAGAAATCCGTACACAGTTGATGGCGGCGGAACTTCTTCCGTTTCAAGATACTCACGGGCATATCCCTTGCGAAAACTGCATACCGGGACTGAAACCAGAAGAGAAATACAGGTATCGTCTTCCATGCCTTACTCCTTGAGTTGCAGTTTTTCAGCCACAGCCTGCTTACACGCTTCCACTGCTTTTTTGACCCCTGAAAAACAGTTGTTCAATGCCAACTCCTTGACCTCCTGGAAGTCCGCAGCCAGGCCACCGATAAAAAGTTCATCACCGGAAATGTCTCCTGACTCGACTTTTCTGACAAGATCATGAATGCCGACTCTGCCCTCAGTCTCCTGAAAGGCATACAGGATTCTCGGAGCAGGATCTTCCGAGACACGCAGCACTATGGATTCAGGTGAAAAATCATATAAATAACGACTGTGATTTCCGGCGACCTCTCCCAGGCCGCTGATCGCATTCAGAGCGTCAATACAACGAGCTTTCTCCCGCAATCGCTCCGGTGTCATGCTGAAACCGTACTGATATCTGGTGGCATGAATTTCCGTACCGTACAGGGAAGTCCTGTCCTTGGTCCCGCTCTTGGCGTTAAAAGAAATATCCCCTGCATAAGGGGTGGTCGAGATGGCCCGGCTGATTTCAAGGACACCCCGTCGTTTTAACGTACTTCCTTTCTTGTCATCAGCCCCGGCTTTTGCCCCTTCCGCTTTCATGTAGCCAAGAAGATCGTCATCAATATATGTTGTCCCTTGTTCATCCGCCCAGCCCTTCCAACTCCCGTCTTTCCAGATATGCTCGTCTTTTGTATCATCCCATTGCCGATTCACTTCAAGCCCGTTTGTCTGCCAATAATAGCGCAAGGCCCACCGGATGGCCTCAGAGGAAACAGTGGTATGCACGTTGCCCTGCCAAAGCAATTTCTGCAAGGTGGTGATATTGCCTTCAGACTCACCCCGGTTATTTGCTGCGCAGCCGTATCCTGTCAGAATATTGCCGAAAATATGTAAGCTCATTCTTCGTTCTCCTTCACGTTATCGGTTTTTGCTTCATCAGCCCCTTTCCCGGCATAAGAAGCCAGGGCAAGCAGGGAAAGATCACGGGCCTTCTGCCAATCTTTGCCTGTGAACAGTTCCAGCAGCTGCGGCCAGTTCTGCTGAAGAGATTTGTTGATCCCGCCTCTGGCAAAAAGGTCGGCCAATTCCCTCCGCATTGTCTGGGCATTTTTTGCCCGCATTAAAGATGTCCGAATTTTTTCAAATTCCCGGTCAAAGCGAACCGCTTCCCCTTTTGCCGAAGCTCTTGCCGCCAAAGCTCCGTAGCGGTTGCGTATGGCGGCATGAATGGCCTCGACAAAGAGTTTGTCCGCCGGGTCAGGCCAGTTTGTTCGTTCACTTTCAATCATTGCGTGTAATCCCCTCCTGTCAAATCCTGTTGCATAGGCAATCTTCTGTGATTGCATGATAGTATAGAAATCTTTGTACCAAGGCCGATCTGCGGCTATATTGCCTGCAATCAGACCACGGGCCGTGCTTGTTTGGACGTAATAGCTTTCATCCTCCTTGATGACAAGTTTGTTTGCCAATATTCCGGAAGCAAAGGAGAAAAAAGCCAATCTCGGACGATTGACGCTTCTGATCTGCTCAAGGGCGGTTCTGGATTTCCCCTGTTTGTTCCACGGCACATTTCCCTGCGTAACAATTGAGCAGGAATCAATCTCAAGTTCCCTGAGCATTCCATCGCCTCCCTTTGCATTCAAAACAGCAAGAGCGGATAAACCGGCATCTCCGAGACTGTTGGCATAAAGTTTCGAGACCGGAGAATGGAGATATTTTCTGTAACAACGATCAAAGACCTCAAGATCCTTTATATGCGGCAGGATAATAGCAGCCCCTTTACGTTGATCGAATTTTCCCTCCTGATTTTTACAGGATATAAGAAAAAATAGTGACCCTACCGGTGCAAAAAGCAGACAAAGAAATTTTTCGGCATTGTCCGACAAAGCTGTAGGAGTTGAAAATCCAGCATGTCGCACCGCCCCTCCTGGAAATGCCCATCCGGCCAATTTTATATTCTTCTTCAATCCTCCTTTATTATCGAAAATATTGACTGTTTTCTGATTATTGTATTGTGTGAGCTTTTTGAATGAAACAGTTACTGTTTTCTGGTCGTATTCAAATGAGAGTCGGGTTTCTTCCTTGGCCGTTTTGCGGGTTCTGGTTTGTTGTAGAAATGTTCTTAGAACTGCATTATGGAAATTAAATTTTTCCAAATCACCCATGCGATGCTTTCGATGAACAAGAAAATCCAATACGCCATCCTTACTGATTCCGAGAGCTTTTTTAATAATCGGCTCCAGCAAATCCTTCGGACTGTTTTGCCAAAATAATTCCACTGACGTGTCGGTCAACTTCCAGCCGCCATGGTCCTGATACTCAGCCGGATCAAGCTGGTTCAACGTCATATATAAACCAGCCAGACCAACCCGATGTAGGTGGGTCATGCCGGGATCAAATAATTTCAAAGTCAAGCTGTTCGGCATATCGTCCTCCCCAAAAAGGGTCATATTGAATTGCTCCGGCAGGAGCTATGATATATCTTCCTTTATTCGACCACGCCCAATTTTTGTTTCTCGGAAAAGGCATAGGAATCGCCACTTCCGCAAGCGGCCTGTGCCCTTGGTCTTCCTCACGGATTATCTCGACTGTGTAGGCCGGTTCCATAATCGCATGTTTATTTGTTTCTGAAATCCACGGATCATCAATCCAGTCACAATACGGCATTTCCGTGTCGCTGCAATTTTTCTCAGCCAAGGCAAGAAAGGCACCTGCCAAGTCCTGCTGAGATTTTGCCCGCTGGTCAGCAACTTGATCAAGCCAGGCATCAATTCCCTGCCATAATGCTTCTTCTCCGTCAGATTGCGCATAAGGCATAGCATTTTCCGGCATCAGAAAGAGAGCAGGAGCAGGCTGTTCCGGTTCCTCGGCAAATCGGTTGAGGCGTCCCAAACGCTGGATCAAGGAGGGCACAGGAGCGTATTCTGTTATGAGCAGATCAGCCGACAGATCAAGAGACATCTCCGCTACCTGTGTTGTCACTGCCAGCATTGCGGGTTGGTCCGGCTCAAAACCGTCAATCACTTTCCGCTGCCGGTCCAACCTGTCCCTGTAACGGTAACGGCTGTGATAGGGCTGTACCGGCAGACCTGAATCCTCGGCAAGTCGGGCAATGTTCATGGCCCGCTGCACCGTGTTACAGATCCACAGAACCTTGCCTCCGGTCTCAATGATCCGCCGACACGCTATCCAGGCATCCTCCTCAGTGCTGCGTTCCAGGAGATACCGTTGCGCCTGCTCACGTTTCGGCGGACCGGAAATAATCCTGAGTCCGTCACGTACTGCGCAGACTTTTTCCAGAGCAGCTTTCCTGTGCGGCGGCATGGTCGCAGTCATCAATAATATCGGGGCATGATGAAAAACTTGTAAAAATTTAAGAAGATGAGCAAAGAGCAGATCAGAGAAAGAATGTATTTCATCAAAAATAAAAACAGCTCGGGCCAACGACGGCCACGCATAAAGACCTCGTCGGGTATTTTGCAACAATCCGAGCACAGTATGCGCTGTACAGACAATAGCTGAAGCAGGCCAGGTATCAACAGCTTCAATCCCGATATGCTGCAACTCCCTTTGAACGGGTGTCTTTGTCGGCATATTTTCCAGCAGTTGATAATCAGTTTTCACTCTTGAATGAATCAGCAGGGCTTCAAAACCTGGATCATGAAGATAGTTACAAAAGCCTTCCGAAGCGGTCGCTGTTGTCGGATAACAGAAAAAAAGCTTCCGATTTTTTGCTCTCCTGACTGCCCAGGCATAGGCACCTATGGTCTTTCCGGCCCCGCAACCGGCTTCAAGCAGGATGGTTTTCCCGGATGACTGCGCAACTTGAACCTGAAACTTCTTCAACCGGTTCCTGCCCAGTTTCTTCTTGATCGTCTTTTCAAGTTCGTCCGATCTGAATACAGAGCCAAGATGCTCCTTCAGCCATTTCGCAACAGGAAGATTATTTGCGGGAAGAGCGGAACCGGCCAAGTCTGCACACATCAACGTGCTTTTGAGCATGGCGATAGTTTTTTTCTCTTCATTGGAAAATTCTTCATCGTAATGACGCCGCATCTTAAGCAACAGCTCTTTTATCTCCAGTTCATCAAAGTCAATCAAGGAATATGCAATGTCCTGAAGCTCAGGAGCTGGAGACAGATTGAAACGCTGCTGTCCCATCTTGAGTGTATTTGCCAACTGAGCGTGAGCACCGAAAAACGTGACTTCCGACTTGAGGATGCCGCTTCTGCTTTTCTTATCAGGAAATTTAAGGTGATGTCCACTGATACTGAAAAGGACGGCAGCCTTGAACCACAAAGGATATTTTTCCCAAAAATCATACAGCCAATCTGCCAGGAGCATATCCACAATGATAATGCCCAGGGTTTCATGCCGTACTCCCTGCTTCATCCCTCTGTTTCTCAACATGGTTTGGAAATGATCATTGGCTTTGCCGATATCGTGCAGCCATGCGGCGCAGAAGAGAGCATCATTCCATATATCCGCAGAGATTTCAGACGGAAGGATTTCCAACAAAGAGTCTGATAAAAACGAGTTGATGATTTCAGCAGATTCAACAACCTGTGCTGTATGACCTTCCAGCGTCTCTGGAAATAACGGGTTCTCCGTATCTTCGCAGCTCTTAGCCAGCAGATGCGTAAAGGTGTTTGCTGTTCCCATGCTCTTCACCCTTTCCAGGGCTGAAAAAAACCGCATCCCATTTTTTGCCGTCCTCCGAGGCCCTGTTCCTGCAAGGTGATGGATTCCTCGGCAGTCAATTCCGAGACCAGGAGGGAATAGCCCACCACCTGTTTGGAATGCACCGCAAAGGTCCGCCGTTTGCCGACCGTCATCCTGCCCTGACAGCCTTGCGTATCCAGCTGCCGCCGGATTTCTGCCTCAAAGCGTTCCTGATCCAAACCGTTCCTGGTGGTGACCAGGTGCGCGTACAGTACTGTGGCCGGAACCAGCCCCTGAGAACCCGGTACCCCGACCCGGACCTGATGTCCGTCGAGATCAAGGTTTTTTCCGGCCAGGTTGATGTACTGAGCCACCTTGTCCGAAGCCAGGCGAAAGGTGATGCGGGAACCCGGCAGGAGCTGAAGCAGCCCGTCGCCGATGTACCTGCCCCGGATCAGGGCGAGCCGAACATCCTGTGCCGCATGAAACTCCGGAAGGCAGCGACTGATTGCTGAAAAAAGGGAATATCCATGATCCACTGGGATTGTTTTGCCGGAGAGCTGAAAGTGGAGATCAAACCAGACAATAGTGTTTGCTGTACAAGACGAATTCATTCTTTTATATTTTGATTTTAAGGAGAGCGGGAGATGGAAAATATCGATTGTTTTGCAGGACGCAAAAAATATACTCAAGAAGAGTACAGAATTCTATAGTTATTTTTTAAGCCTGTAGTGCCGTTCAGCGGTCGCCCAATTTTTCATGAACTTAACGCCCTTCGGGCGGACTTTTTACTCCGGTGTAATGCAGAGTTTCTTGATTGCACCCCGGACACCCGAGAAGCGGCATATAACCTTCATGACTTCTTCCCTAAAACTCCGCGAAACAACTCCGCGAAACCTAAGTCGAAATCAATGATGGCTTCGTTCACCCAAACTTCACAATTACAGTGAGAACAACGATAGTTGTACTCCTCTGGTGGCGGGCCGAACGGCTTGTCCTCCTGCATGTTCA
>NZ_JALAAI010000051.1:0-25114 GCF_052785085.1 Candidatus Electrothrix sp. | reverse complement strand
TTGTTGAAGGACTCAATAACAGCATAAGAAACATTATTCGGACTGCGTTTGGATATAGAAATTTTGAAAATTTCAGGCTCAGAGTATTTGCGGAACATGGCGTTCCCCACTAATCTGCGATGAGCCTAAAAAAACAGCCGCTGATCACCTCGGCGGAAGACACCAAACTCAAGCTGACCGATGTGCTCAACCCGGATGGGGTGCTGCACCTGACCGGCAATAATCTCTTTTTCGATGAGGATGACCCGGACTGCTCCTGCGTTCTCCAGGGCACCCGCAGCGGTCAAGACCAGGCAGACCACCTTTGCCTCCATCTCCAACAGCGAAATCCTGCTGGTGCCTGACATCCCGGCTCAGAATGACCCGTGGAACAACGAGTACACCGTGTCGGTCAGCACCCAGTACACTGAGCACGGCACGGTCCGCACCGGTACTTTTGGCCGCAAACTGCGTACTCCGCTCAACATCACCCTGGGCAATGGCGAGGGCATCCTGACCGATAATGCCAATGCGCCGTATGTCACGGTGGACGGTGGCAAGATGGCGTAAGGGAAAGGGAAGGCCAATGTCATCAGAGATGAATATCCTGAAAAAAAGTTGTTCTTGTCTGAAAAAAAGAATAAAAGGAGAGAAACAAGACTATCTTTACCATTATATTATGACATCTCTCACTCATCTCCGCCAATACCTTGATATCCTCCGCCAGGAAGATGAACTCCTGGTTATCGAGACCGAGGTTGATCCCTATCTTGAAATAGCGGAAATCCACCGCCGGGTCATTGACAGCAAAGGCCCGGCCCTCCTTTTTACCAAGGTCAAAGGCTCTTCCTTTCCTGTGGTCACCAATCTTTTTGGGACCAACCGCAGACTGGAACTGGCCTTTGGCACGAGACCAATGGATTTTGTTGCAGATCTGGTACGACTGGCCGAGCAAGCCATGCCGCCGAGCCTGTCCACATTGCGGCAGGCAGCACCGCTGGCACTCCAGGCCGTAAAGATTGGCTTGAAAAACGTTAAACCAGGAGCTGCCCCTATTCTGGAGACCCTGCAGCAACCAGCCCGAATGACTGAGCTGCCCATGCTCACGTCCTGGCATTCTGATGGCGGGGCCTTTGTTACTCTACCACTGGTCTATACTGAGCATCCGGATGGACACGGTCATAATCTGGGCATGTACCGTATCCACCGCTATGACGACACCAGCACGGGTGTTCACTGGCAGATCCATAAAGGAGGAGGCTATCATTACAGTGCTGCAGAGGAAAAAAATCAATCACTGCCCATGACCCTGTTCATCGGTGGCCCGCCCGCCCTTATGCTCTCTGCCATTGCCCCCTTACCAGAAGACATCCCGGAACTGATGCTGGCCTCCCTGCTCCAGGGTAAAAAACTGGCTATGGCAAAAGATCCGCTGGGCGGTCATCGCCTGGTGGCGGAAACCGAATTTGCCATCAAGGGGGTTGTTCCACCCAAGCTCAGATATCCCGAAGGCCCGTTCGGTGATCATTATGGCTATAATTCCCTGGCCCATGACTATCCGGTCTTTCAGACCACCCATCTCTATCATCGCAAAGATGCCATTTATCCAGCCACTGTGGTTGGCCGCCCCAAACAGGAAGATTATTTTATCGGTGATTTTCTCCAGGACCTCCTCTCCCCCCTCTTTCCCTTGGTCATGAAAGGGGTGCAACAGCTCAAGACCTTTGGTGAGGCAGGATTCCACTGTCTGGCTGCGGCAAAAGTTGCTAATCGTTATCCCCGTGAGGCCTTTGCAGCTGGCCTGCGCATTCTTGGTGAGGGACAGCTCTCGTTAACCAAGTTCCTTATTATCACTGACGGTTCTCTTGATGTAGCTGACTTTGGTAAACTCTGGATACATATCCTGGAACGTATCCAATGGGACAGAGACCTCTTTGTCTTTGCCAATGTTTCCCAGGATACCTTGGACTACACCGGCCCTTCGGTGAACAAAGGCTCAAAAGCTATGATGATGGGGCTGGGGGAAAAACAACGGGACCTGCCCAGAGAGTTCAGCGGCAGCCTGCCTCCAGATTGTAGCCAACCCAATCCTTTTCTGCCCGGCACCTTAGTAGTGCAGGGAACGAGCTATAAAAACAATCCTGAGCTGGGATTGCAGCTTGCTGCCTGGGGCGGGGTAGCGGATTGGCCGGTTATCCTGCTGGTGGACTCCACTGCCGGGGCCACGGAAAGTATGCAGGAATTTATCTGGACCTTCTTTACCCGCTTTGAGCCAGCTGCAGATATTCACGGTAAGCAGCAACAGGTCAAACGCTTCCATGTGGGCCTGACTCCGCCTATTGTCTTTGATTGCCGGATGAAGCCCTGGTACACTGAGGTATTGGAGGTGGATCAGGCGACCAGGGAACTTGTGGACAGTAAATATAATAAGATTATTCCGGCGAAGTATAGATAATGAAGGATTGCGAAGAAAGGTAAAGGCACGGCGTGCCGTACCCTTTCATATTTTATTATCCCTCCCAAAAGGGAGGGATGACAGTCTGTATGGAAAGAATACAAAAAATTATAGCTCATGCCGGGGTTTGTTCCCGGCGCAAGGCAGAACAGTACATTGCCGAAGGCCGGGTCAAGATTGATGGAGAGCTGGTCACCCAACCTGGACTCAAGGTTGATCCTCAGCAAAGCCTTATTACGGTGGACGGCAAACCCTTGCAGGAAGAAAAAAAAGTATACATCCTGCTCCATAAACCAAGGGGCTATGTCACCACCCTGTCAGACCCTCAAGGCCGTCCAATCGTTACAGATTTGATCCCTGAAATCCCGGAACGTCTTTTCCCTGTAGGCCGACTTGATCTGGAGAGCGAAGGAGCCCTTCTGCTGACCAATGACGGTGCCCTGGCCAACCAGGTTCTTCATCCCCGTTTTGAAGTCAATAAAACCTATGAGGCAACCCTACAACGCCTGCCCCAAAAAACAGACTTGCAAAGGCTCGAACAAGGAATTATACTCGACGGTAAAAAAACTTGGCCTGCCCGACTCCGTATTCTCAAAAAAAAGAGAGATCTTACTGTGATTGAGATCATGATTCATGAAGGCAAGAAACGACAGGTCCGAAAAATGTTTCAGGCGGTTGGGCATGAGGTTATTCGTTTAAAACGAACAGCCTACGGACAATTGCGACTGCAAAATCTCCCCGAAGGAACATACCGTTTTTTGGGCAAAAATGATGTAAAGAAACTTTTTTTGTAAAAAAAATTAAATTCCCCTTTACATTCAGAAGCATACTTGCTTAAGTATTATTAATAGTAATAATATTTAGTGGTTTCTACTAATCTAATTTTTAACCCCTCGGCCTTGCAGTATTCGACTGCTGGTCCTGCTGTGAAAGGGAGAAGGTATGAATAAATCGGAACTTATTGAGGCATTAGCCGAAAAAATTGATCTGCCTGTACGTGAGACTGCTGCAATCACCAAGACCATCATTGACTCAATGAGCAATGCCTTGGTTGAGGGCGACTCCATTGAAATCCGTGGATTTGGAAGTTTTACCGTCAAGCAGTACGGAGCCTACACAGGACGAAACCCCAAATCAGGAGAGAAAATCAGCGTTGCTCCAAAAAAACTGCCCTTTTTCAAAGTGGGTAAGGATCTGAGAGAACGAGTTGACGCTGAAGCAAAGAAGAAAAAGTAAAAAATAACTCTTCTGCCCCGAACGGGGCAGAAGATCAATATCATCAAACCGTAACGTTATTTATTCTGTGCTCGGCTAATAATTCCACCGACCAGATCGTAGATATGGGCCTCGGTTATTTCAACTGTTACGAGATCTCCGGGGTCTGCTGTTCCGTCGTTAATTAAAACACAACCATCAATATCAGGGGCCTGATAGCGGGTTCGCCCTTCCAGGAGTAAATCAGTTTCCTTGCTCACTCCCTCCACCAAAACAACCTCTTTTTTTCCAACATACTGCGTCAACGTATTTGCACTGATTTTGGCCTGAAGCTCCATCACCTGGGCAAAACGCTTCTCTTGAATTTCCTTGTCTACCTTATCTGAAAAATCAGCAGCCAATGATCCCTGCTCAGCTTCATAGGAAAAAACACCCACATGATCCAACTGCCATCGTTGCAGACAATCAAGCAACTTCTCCAGGTCTTCTTCTGTTTCTCCGGGAAAACCAACCATCATGGTGGTGCGCAGGGCACAGTTTGGTAAAACCCGACGAATTTGAGCAATAAGTTGCTCTAGATCCTGCTGCCCGTAACGACGCCCCATACGTTGCAAAACAGGATCACTGACATGTTGGAAAGGTATATCAAGATAGGGAAGGATACGGGGTTGCTCAGCCATCAGCTCAAGAAGCCCTTCTGAAACCGAAGAGGGATAGAGATAAAGAAGGCGAAACCAGGGAATATCTGTTTGAACAAGGAGTTGGTTAAGGAGCCAAACAAGATTATCACCGGCTTCGGAGCCATCAAAATCATCACCATAGGCAGTCAAATCCTGAGCGATCAGGGATAGTTCTTTTACGCCTGCCTGTTCCAGGGCCTTGGCCTCAATAAGCAAATCCTGGACAGAGCGGCTACGCAAACCACCCCGGATCGTTGGTATCATACAATAGGTACAGCGATTATCACAGCCTTCAGTTATCTTCAAAGAACTGCGAAAAAAAGGTGTTGCTAATCTTCGGGGCAACTGACTATCAGTAAGAAACGTAGACGGTCCATCCAGGAATAAAGAGGGATTACCAGGGACCCAATTTTTAATCAGCGATGAAATTTCCTTTTCCTCATCAATCCCAATAAAGATGTCCACTTCCGGTAGCTCTTCCTGAAGTTCTTTGCCGTAACGCTGCACCATGCAGCCGGTAACCACCAGTTTTTTGTTTGGATCCTTCTCCTTATACTCTGCAAGTTCAAGAATCTTATCCACAGCTTCTTCCACTGCCGGGCGAATAAACCCACAGGTGTTAATGAGGAGCAACTCGGCCTCAGCCGGATCTTCCACAGTGGTATAGCCTTCCAGTTCAAGTACACCGAGCATCATTTCGGAATCGACCAGGTTTTTTGCGCAACCAAGGCTTGTCAGATGGAGTTTTTTTTGCATAGTCATTATCTCTCATGCCTTCTTAATTTAGCTCGCTATCTCATATCTTTTTGAATAAGGAGGGTAAAGCAGTGTCACACAGCTTTATAATGTCTTGTGTAACCTGTCAAGATGTAATCCTGTTTCTATGGAGCGTCACAGAAGGGAATGAGAAAAGAAAGTGTCATTTTATGAACCCGACAACAGAATTACTTTGCAAAAGCGATGTTTTTTTTATATCAATTATTTTTGGGCTCAAGGGCCTGTGTTCTGTTCAGCACAGACAGAGGAGACAGCTCGTACCAGCCTGCTTTTTGAACATCAAGATAAATATTACTATGAATACCCATTTATTAGCGCTACAGGATTTTACCCAAACACAGTTAAAGGCCTTGCTTGATCGAGCGGCAGTACTGAAAAAAGAAACTCAGAGCGGTCTGCGCCACCAGCAGCTTGCCGGAAAAAAAATATGCATGCTGTTTGAAAAGCCCTCGACACGGACCAGGGTATCCTTTGAAGCAGCTATGTACGAGATGGGCGGTCAGGTTATCTTTATGTCAGCCAAGGAAAGCCAATTGGGCAGAGGAGAACCTCTCAAAGATACAGCCCGTGTTCTGGCCCGTTATGTTGATGCCCTTGTGGTTCGCACCTTTGGTCAGGACGTCGTGGAAGAGCTGGCCCATTATTCTGCTGTCCCAGTGATTAATGCTTTGACTGACCTCCATCATCCCTGTCAGATTTTGAGCGATCTTATGACTGTGATTGAGCAAAAAGGCGACCTCAGCAAAGTAAAGATCGTTTGGATCGGTGATGGTAATAATATGGCCAACTCCTGGATTCAGGCAGCCTTTGCCTTTGGTTTTCCTTTGACCCTTGCCTGCCCAACAGGGTATGATCCTGACCCAACGATCCTCAAAGCAGCGCAACAACGAGCTGAACAACCGATTACCCTGTTGCGGGATCCTGTGGAAGCCATGCAGGGAGCAGATGTAGTGAATGTTGATGTCTGGGCCTCTATGGGACAGGAAGATGAGGCAGAAAAACGATTGGCTGTTTTCCAGCCCTATCAGCTCAATACAGCACTGCTCGCACATGCAGCTGTTGATGCCGTTGTCCTCCATTGCCTGCCTGCTCATCGGGATGAGGAAATCACCGAGGAGGTCTTAGAAGGCTCGCAGTGTGTGGCCTTTGATCAGGCGGAAAATAAGATGCATATGCATAAGGCTATCCTTGAATATCTGATCAACGGGATGGTATAATTTTGGTTTCTTGTTGTACTTCAATGTGCTTTTCAGAGCAGTTGACATTGCAACTCTTGACATGTAGATTGAACTTTAAAAGTTCAATATGCAAGAAAAACTGATATGCTTCAACGTACTCTGGAAACAAAGCTGAAAAAAACGGCAACGCAATATCCTGTGCTTACCCTTACCGGGCCGAGGCAGTCAGGGAAAACAACTTTGGTGCGGGCGGTGTTCAGTGAATACGACTATGTATCCCTTGAAGACCCGGAAACACGCTCTTTTGCTCAGGAAGACCCGCGCGGTTTTTTTAAGCAGTACAGCGGAAACGTCATTCTGGACGAAGTGCAGCGCACACCGGATCTGTTTTCCTATATTCAGGTGATTGTTGATCAGGAAGATCAACCGGGACAGTTCATCCTCACGGGGTCACAGAATTTTCTTCTGCTCAACTCTATCAGCCAGAGTTTGGCCGGACGTTGCGCTGTTTTTCACCTGCTCCCTTTTGCTTTGGATGAGTTACAGGGCATCCCGTCGTTTCCCGCGACCGAACTCGGCAGCGGCTTTCCGAGTGAACGCAGAAAGCCGGACCAAGACTTGAACGATCTGCTTTTTAAGGGCTTTTATCCCCGTATCCATGATAAAAAACTGGAACCACAGGACTGGTTGCGGAATTATTATCAGACATATATAGAACGGGATGTACGAGATATTGTTAATGTGGGTGATCTGGAAACCTTTCGTCGGTTTACTGCCCTGTGCGCAGGTCGATCCGGTCAGCTGCTGAATTACTCAGCCCTTGCTTCGGACTGCGGCATCACCCATACCACAGCCAAACGCTGGCTTTCGGTTCTGCAGGCAAGTTTTCTTATTGTCCTGCTCCAGCCGCATTATAAAAATTTCAGAAAACGGCTTGTCAAAACGCCTAAGCTTTATTTTCTGGATACCGGGCTACTCTGTCTGCTCCTGCGTATCTACAAGGCTGAAGATCTGGCGTTTCATGCAGCTCGTGGAGCTATCTTCGAGACCTTTGTCATTGCAGAACTGATGAAGAGGAAATTCCATATCTGCCCGGAAGCAGAATTTTCCTTTTGGCGAGACTCTGCTGGCCATGAGGTTGATTGCATTATTGAGCACGGCAGCAATGCGGTTCCGCTGGAAGTAAAGGTCGGCTGTACAGTGAACTCGGATTATTTCAAGGGACTCCGCTTCTGGTCGAATCTTACCGGAAACGACACCGCAAATCCCGGTGTTCTGATATACGGCGGCGACAACAGCATGGTTCGCAATGATGTCCATATTCATGGGTGGTGGAATTTTTAGTTTCCGATAGGGGCACGGCATGCCCCTACATCAACCGATCTTTTTAGAGAAAATAATCAAAAACAAAACATCATGAGCGTAAATAAAATAGTACTCGCCTATTCCGGCGGATTAGACACCTCAGTCATTTTGAAATGGCTGGCTGAAGAATATGAATGCCCCATTATTGCCTATGCTGCTGATATTGGCCAAACAGAAGACTGGGATGCAGTCCGAAAAAAAGGTATGGCAACCGGCGCGGAAAAAGTGATTATTTCCAATCTGCGGGAAGAATATGTCCGCGATTATATCTTTCCCGCCTTTCGAGCTAATGCCATTTATGAAGGCTCCTACCTCCTCGGCACCTCGCTGGCGCGCCCTCTCATTGCCAAGGAACAGGTTCGTATTGCTGAACAGGAAGGGGCAAATGCGGTCAGTCACGGAGCCACAGGCAAGGGCAATGATCAGGTTCGTTTCGAGCTGGGCTATCTTGCCCTGAACCCAAAATTGCAGATCATCGCACCCTGGCGAATCTGGAACCTCAATTCGCGCAAAAAACTGGTTGCCTTTGCCAAGGAACATAATATTCCCATCCCCACCACCAAGAAAAATCCCTACAGCTCGGATGAGAACCTGCTTCATATCAGCTTTGAAGGCGGCATTCTGGAAGATCCCTGGAATGAGCCGGAAGAGGAGATGTTCAAGCTCTCTGTGTCCCCGGAGAATGCCCCGGACAAAGCAACCTATATTGAGATGGATTTTGAGCAGGGTACCCCAGTGGCCATCAACGGTGAACGTTTAGGGCCGGTGGAACTGTTTACCGAACTCAATCGCCTGGGTGGTGAAAACGGCATTGGTCGTTTGGACATGGTGGAAAACCGCTTTGTGGGCATGAAATCACGCGGGGTCTACGAGACACCGGGTGGCACCATCCTCCGGGAAGCCCATCGGGATCTGGAAACCATCACCCTGGACCGGGAAGTCCTGCGCATCCGGGACAGCCTGGTACCGGAATATTCCAGGCTGATCTACAATGGTTTCTGGTTTGCACCGGAAATGGAAATACTGCAAAAAACCATGGATGAAAGCCAGAAGACCGTGAATGGCACTGTCCGCCTCAAACTCTATAAGGGCAACTGTATCCCGGTGGGTCGGAAATCCGACAACTCCCTGTACTCCGAAGCCCATGCCACCTTTGAGGAAGATGCTGTCTATGATCAGGCTGATGCGGGCGGTTTTATTCGCCTGAATTCCCTGCGCTTACAGATTCAGGCATTGAATCGGAAATAACGTACTCGGACAGAAAAAAGGAAAAAAAAGCAGACATGAAGATTCCTTACGGCGAAAGCGATTTCAGAAAGATCAGAACGGGCAAGTATCTATATATAGATAAAACCGCCTACGTACAGCAACTGGAGGAGCAGGGCAGCTTCAACATCCTGCTCCGCCCGCGCCGTTTTGGAAAGAGTCTGTTTCTTTCCACCCTTCTGTATTACTACGATACCAACCAAAAGGGTCATTTCGAAACCCTTTTTTCTAACCTGCACATCGGCGACAACCCGACAACGCTGAAAAACAGCTACCAGGTTCTTTTTATGGAATTCAGCGGCATCGCCGATACCGACGCCAAGGCGGTTGAGCAGGAATTCCGTATTGAAGTACAAAAACGGCTGTGTGATTTTCTGCGCCGCTACGGATACCCTGCGGAGAGCCTGCAGCAGGTGAAAGCGGCTCCTTCAGCAGCCTCGTCCATGAAAATATTTTTTTATTGGACAGTAGATGCAAATATCTACCTCATGATTGACGAGTATGATCATTTTGCCAATTCCATCTTGGGAACCAGTCTGGAACGCTTTCGGGAAATCGTCGGCAGGGGCAGTTTCATGCGCAGCTTTTATGAAACAGTCAAGACCGCAACTATGGAGGGTATTGTTGACCGTTTTTTCATCACCGGGGTTACCTCCATTACGCTGGACAGTATGACCAGCGGGTTCAACATCGGCGAGAACATAACCCATCACCGCCTGTTCAATCAGGCGCTTGGCTTCACCGAAGAAGAAACCGAAAGCATTGTCGAGCCACTGGCGCGGAGCTGCACTCTTGATCGAATTGCGCTTAAGAACGACCTAAAGCAATGGTACAACGGGTATCTATTTTCCGATGAACGGACGGAACGGGTGTATAATGCGGACATGGTGCTGTACTTTGCCAAAAATTTCAATAGGGAAACCTGCGCCTATCCCAAAGCGATGCTGGACGACAATATCGCTTCGGACTACAAGAAAATCATGCAGCTATTCGGGATCGGTGATCGGGCTGCAAATTTTACAACGCTGGAAAAGCTGCTCACCAATGGAGAGATTATCGGCCTCCATAGCAGAAAGCTTTCTGCGGATAAAAAGTTTGAGCAAAATGATTTCATCGCCCTACTGCTGTACATGGGCTTTGTGACCATTACCGGTACCTTGCTGAATCGGTTACGTTATGGTATTCCGAACTATGTTATCCAAAAACTCTATTACGATTATTTCAAAGAGGAGATCGAACAGCGAGCTCAAATCAGCATACCAAAGGACGAAATAGAAAATGCTGTGGCTGAACTTGCCTTGCATAATAGCATCAGTCCGCTAACCGAAGAAATCGGCAAGGTGCTGGCCTTGTTTTCCAACCGTGATTTCATGAACATGGATGAGAAGCACATCAAGGCTGTAATTCTGACCTTGTTATATCAATCGGAGGCGTATTTTATTCGCAGCGAACCGGAGGTGAACAATCGCTACCCGGATATTCTTTTGCTGGAACGTAGTCCCTTTGAACTGCCTAATCAGTTTCTCTTTGAACTGAAGTTCTGTAAGAAGAAAGACGGGAAAAAGGGATGGGAGCAAAAAAGGGAAGAAGGGGGCAGGCAGGTGCAGGGATATTTGGAGTTGGAGGATGTACGTTGTCTGGATAAGCTCAGGGCCTATCTGCTGCTGACTGATGGCTGCGAGATTGAGGCGGTCGAGATTGCGCCATGATCATGAAAATCCCTTACGGCGAGAGCGATTTCAGAAAAATCAGAACCGGGAATTATCTGTATATAGATAAAACCCAGTATATACAAAAGCTGGAGGAGCGGGGTAGCTTCAACATCCTGCTTCGGCCTCGTCGTTTTGGCAAAAGTCTGTTTCTCACAGCACTTCAATATTACTACGACATTCACTGTAAAGATGAGTTTGAGGCATTATTCGGCGGGTTGACCGTAGGAGAAAACCCTACCCCATTGCGCAACAGCTATCAGGTGCTTGTCTTTAACTTCAGCGGGATCGCTACTGATGACGCCGAGACCATCAGACGTAATTTCACCAGCCGGGTTGAAAACTGTTTGCTCGCCTTTCTTGAACAATATAATTACAGCCCGGATGCAGCCGAAGAAGTCAGGGCCAAGGAAAGCCCCCAGGAAAAAATAGACAGCCTGTTCCGCATGTGTAGCGGGAAAAAACTCTATTTGCTCATTGACGAGTATGATCATTTTGCCAATGCTGTTCTCGGCAACAGCCTAGAACTTTTCACGCGCATCGTAGGCAAGGGTGGATTTGTTCGAGCCTTTTACGAGACCATAAAAATTGCAACAGGACAAGGGGTTGTTGATCGTCTTTTTATCACTGGCGTAACCTCCATCACATTGGACAGTATGACCAGCGGCTTCAATATCGGAAAAAATCTTTCCTTTGAAAAAGCGTTTAACCAGTCAATGGGTTTCACTCGCAATGAGACAATGCAGGCGGTTCAAACACTCGCCGACACCTGCGGGTTTGATGCACAAAAAATAACAAAAGACATCGCACAATGGTACAACGGTTATCAATTCAGCAGCCGGGCAGAAGAAAAAATATTTAACCCGGATATGGTTCTCTATTATATTGATAGATTCAACCTTGAGGACTGCTGCCCACCTGAACAAATGCTGGACGACAATATCGCCTCCGACTACGGAAAAATCATGCAGCTGTTCTCGGTCGGTGACCCAGAGGCTAATTTCCGTACTCTGGAGGAGTTAATCGTTGATGGTCAGCTTATGGGACAACATAAGCACAAACTTGACCCTGATGTAAACAAGCCTTTTGAGCGGGATGACTTTATCAGCCTACTGCTCTACATGGGCTTTATCACCATCAACGGCAGAGTGCTTGATCAACTGCGCTATAATGTGCCCAATCATGTTATTTCTCGTTTATATTTTCAATACTTTAAAAAAGAGATTGAACAGCGGGCACAGATTAACCTGGATTCGCGCCTGCTCGCGGAGGCAGTACGCCAGCTGGCCTTGCACAACAACATTGCTCCGCTGACCAAAGAAATCAGCAAAGTCCTTGCCCTTTTTTCCAATCGTGATTTCATGCGGATGGATGAAAAGCATATCAAGGCTGTTATTCTGACTCTGTTGTATCAATCTGAGATATACTTTATCCGCAGTGAGGCAGAGGTGAATAATCGCTACCCGGATATTCTCCTGTTGGAACGCAGCCTCTTTGAAGTACCGAATCAGTTCCTGTTTGAGTTGAAATTCTGTAAGAAAAAGGATGGGGAGCGGGGCTGGCAGCTGAAAAGGGAAGAAGGAATCAAGCAGGTGCAGGGGTATCTGGAGTTGGAGGATGTCAGCGTGTTGCCCAAGCTCAAGGCCTATCTGCTGCTGACTGACGGTACGGAGATTGAGGCGGTGGAGGTCGGGTAATCATAGTCAACCGACAGGAACAAGCGATTTATTCGGATTGGCAGCAAGGAGAGAATACATGCCGGAATTAAGCATGAAAAAACAGAAATTCAGTATAGAACTGTTCTTGTTGTATATACAATAAGTGCATGAAATACAAATGGGGATGAGAACAAAAATGCCGTAAATCGAAAAAAGCATAAGGTTGATTTCAATCAAGTAGTGAATTTTGAGTGGGACAGTGCTTGTGAATATATTGATGACCTCCAAGATTACGGTGAAATTCGTTACTGTGCCTTGGGATATATTGGTGTTCGTATTTTTCATTTGACCTTCACGTATCGAGATGAAACTATACGGATAATCAGCTTTCGCAAGGCAAGCAAAAGAGAGGAAAGACAATATGCCGAAGCTTAAACCTGGAACAGTCCCGACCACTAACGAAGAAGATCGTCGTATTAAAGAGGGAATTGCCGCCGACCCGGATATCTCTGAAATGACGGATGAAATGCTTGCCAATGCACGTCCTGCAAGTGAAGTGCATCCAGAAATCGTGGAATGGTACAAGCGCACTCGTGGCAAACAGAAAAAACCGATTAAGACACCGATATATATCCGCTTGGATAATGACATTGTTGAGCACTTCAAGTCCGGCGGTAAAGGTTGGCAAACCAAAATCAATGATGCACTCCGAAAATCTATGAATTCGCAATATGCGTGAACAGCAGTCCGGCACACAACAAGTTGCCGGTATAGCTTCGAAATTACAGTTGCGGATGCCCTGTGCATCGAAGGCGACACAGAAGCATTCACTGTTGGCGGGAATATGGATCGGTAATAATTACAAACCACCACAAGTGACCATGCTTCAGAAATCGGCGAGAATTTTCAAGCAGCAAGGGCGAGCGGCCTGCTCAATTTGATATCAAGGAGAGGAAACATGCCGGAATTAAAATTGGTGTCTCCCGGCAAAAGGGAGATACGGGCGATAGTGGAGGCTGCTCTGGATAACGAGTTAAGTTTACTGGAGGCAGGAATACGGCGGACGGAGCACAAGCTTAGAACGTTTGAAGAAAAATACACCATGAACACAGAGCAGTTTCTTGCTGCTTATGAGAATGATCGCCTTGAAGAGACGCTTGACTTTGCGGAGTGGGTCGGCGAAATACGTATGTTGAACAGGCTGCATGAAAAAACAGAAACCCTGAAGAGTATTCAGTTTGAAAATTGAAGACTATTTCAAAGCGATTCAGGATACTGTCGATTCCTGTGGTCTTGTCAGGCTGAAAAATATTACCTATGACAAACGGGGAACATACGAAGGTTTTCTACGCGGTGAGCTGCATTTTTCAGATGATTCCGTTCTTCATTTTCGTGAGTTCGTTGATGCCGAGGCAGCACCTCCTGAACGTCTGATGTACACATATCACTATACAAACTCGGAAGGCAGGTTGACCTTTCGGTATGACAATACCAATCATCACAAGAAACTCGGATTGCCGACATGGCCGCATCACAAGCACGACGGCAGTGAATGCAATGTGATTGCATCCAAAGCCCCTGTGCTCGGCAAGGTGCTTGAAGAAATTGAACCGCTGGTTCAGCTGATGTGATTGCTGATTTGAGGACGTTATCAAAATAAAAAGTTAGGAGCAACCTTATGGGACGACTGAAATTACCTGATAATCTTGATTTTACCTACAAAGAAAGATATTTATCGGAAGCAACTTTTGTTTTGATGTTGATTCAGGGGAAAGGTGAAAAAAAAGACTCTATCTATGCATACCTTGGTATCAAAGCAAAAGTATTAGAAGAACTCTGTCGGGAAATCAATAGTAACAAGAACGTTGATTTGGCAAGCTATGGTAAAATTTTTTGCAATGGTGAAGGAGAAAATCCTTCTAAGGAACACCATAGTTTTATGGAAGAGAGCTACTTCTTCAATCACGATGATATTAATGTCGGAATTCTAATAGGGCCGGGGGGTAGAACGGGCGGCAGAGGTACGAACCTAGGTGCTCAAGTTTTTATCCTGGATATTCAAAGAATAAAGATAGGTGTTATTTCTACACAATCAATATGTTTGGAGGATGCAATTGCTATTGCGAATAAAATCCATGTAGTTGATACAGAAAACAGTGAAATGATTTTCTATAAACAGCCTGAAGATGAGTAACATCCTTAAATTATTTAACCTGGAAATTAAATAGAGATAGAGCATTTCATACTTCAGGCTATGGTTTTTATCACAATAAGATGATCATGAAAAATAATACTAAAAAAATAGCAATAGATGCCACTCTCTGTCTTGCTGGAGCAGGAATTTGTTATTGTGTTGCTGAAAAAGCGATGGCTGTTATTTTGCTTGATGTTTTTACTCAAAGTGTAACTGGAAATTCATTTACAGATCTCGCACGTAGGGTATTGAGTAAGCTAGGAGTTAAGAAAGATAAAAAGAATTTTTTATTTACTGAAAATTTTATTCTTGTACTAGGAGAGGCATTGGAAAAGACTATTCCAATAAAAAAAATTAAAGAATATAAGCTTGATTCAGTAGATAACGTATGTAAAGAAAATGTTAAAAGTCTTAGGAACGACTTGAAAAAGTTTATTAAGTATCAACAAGGAGATTTCGAGGTATTTCTTCAGCAGGTAAAAGCTTATGAAATTATTTCTGTGGAAACAACTTCTGTTGAAAGTCGCTTACAGGAATATTTAGAAAAAAAACTTATTGGATGCGATAGAAAGCTAGCCACTGACATTATTAAACTTATAAACATCAATGAGTTGATTGTAAATTTCAACAATAGTGTTGAAGAGATTCCGGGAGATACGCGTGAAATGTTAATGTTGATCTCCAAAAACCATAAAATATTAGAAAGTATTGACGAGAGGACAGCGCAAATTCCTAATATTGCCGCAAAGACAGATGATATTCAGGATGAGGTGGGAAATATTAAGAAAATAGTATCTCGTTGGGAGGAAGGAAAAAAGTTTTACTTAGCTGCAGAATACGGAGAAAGTAAAAGAATCTCTGAAATTTATTCCGTTGCCCTTTCAAGAAAGTATGGGAGCATGAAAGTTGACTTCTTGGAAGATGGCCTACAAGGTGATCGGTCTTTCAATATAAAAGCATTGTATTGGCCTCTCAAGCTGAAGAAATTCAAAGACCGTTACCAAGAAGAAGATAGACCGTCGCGCGCCGGAAATTCTGCTCCCCCGGAAAGAGAAAATAAAGAGCAACTGCAAGTTTCTACTGAAAAATTTTCAATAGGAGCGGAATTGCAAAGGAATCCTCGTCTTGTAGTGCTTGGAGAAGCCGGGGCTGGCAAATCAACCTTGACAGCTTGGCTTGTTATAGCTGAACTATTACGAAGGAGTGATGATCCCTCATGTAAAGATTTTCCAGATATTGAAGAACTTGGCTCCGTCAAAAACAGACTTCCTGTGATTATACAATGCAATGCTATCAAGAGTTACCTTGCAGAAGACAGGGGAGCGGATTTTAATGATATATTGGATCGTTATGTTAAGGATCTTTTTCGTACGCAGGCCATTGATAAGTCCGTCAAGGATCTTGTGAGAAGTTTTCTGACAGAAAATTTTAATCAAGGTCAGGTAATTTTAATTTTTGACGGTTTAGATGAAGTTCAATCAGAGCAAAAAAGTGAAAATCTTGTCGATCTTATTACGCAGCTCGCCCAGAAGTATACTTCTGTCCCGATTATTTTGACTTCACGTATTGAGGACTATAGTCAAAGGACACAAGGAAGATTAACAACATCAGGATTTCAGCACGTTGAGATTAGCAGTCTCAGCATTAGTGAACGGGATAGATTTATTGACCATTGGTGCCGTATCAAGGGAACAGCGCAAGATGAGTTAGAAGAAATTGTGCCGCAAATAAAACATTCTATTCGCACGCTAGCTTACCTTAAGGAGAGAACAAAGAATATCTTTATGCTTACAATTGTAACGCATTTATATCTTAACGGAAGATCGGAAAATCTACGTAATGATGGCCTGTTACTCCATGAGGTTGTGAAATGCTTTATTCATAGAAAGAATAGAGGCGAATTAAAAAATATTACATTATTTCTCGGATATATTGCTTATGAAATGCGCAAAGAGAAAACAGTTTCTATAGATATACAAGATGTTATTTACTTATTTGAAGAAGAAAATAGATTTTTTTCTAAAGATACTAAAGAATGGCTGCTAAAGTCTAGAAAAACTGGATTGCTCATTGAAAGTGATGGTACTTATAAATTTTCTCATGATTTTTTCTGTGATTATTTTGCTGGCTCTGCAATTAAAGAAAGAAGATTTCCAGGATATGATCGTCATACAGGAGGAGAAGTATCACGCTTTATACGAATTTTATCAGGAAAGGTTCAGGAAAAATATATATCTGGAGATAAATATGAATATATCGTCGCTCGAGAGTGGCAGGCACCTATTAGATACTGCCTGAATATTTGTGATGATGGGGATAAAGAACAATGTCTGTTGCGTATGATTAACACAGATGACGACGAGAATCCACAGGAAACAGTTCGTGCTCGATCTGTAATGGCAGCTTTCTGTTTGAAAGAAGTCAGAAAAGATGAAAATGTAGAAGAAGAAGTGGGGAAGGAAATAATAGAAAATTTAGTAAAAAATATTCGAAAATACGATGAACTATTTGATACTGAACTTAAGAAAGTATCTATAGAATTATGGAAAACTGAATGGAAAGGTATACTTGAAAATATGCTTCTGGAGAATTTCATCACATCAAATGGTGCTGACCGTGTAGAAATAGGGGCTTTTTATAGTGAGTTTACCTTCTGTGACTTCTCGGAAGAAAGTGAAAACAAAGAGGGTATCGTAGGATTATCTGAAGAAAATTTGGTTGAGGACTTAATTAATGAACTGAATTCAAATGATTACAAAAAAACAATACGAGCTTCGCTGATATTGCTTGAGAGGTTTTACCGAAAAAAAATCAGATATGATTTACGTCTAAACAATGCCTTATTCAATTTAATTCAAAAAGGTATAACGTGCTCAACAGCTGAAAAATCAGCAATAACATATGTAGCGGTATGGACATTATATTGGCTGCATTACAATTACACAGAAGATTCTATCTATCAAAAACCTAGTGAAGAGCAGATTGAATATTTATACACATTACTTGAGTATCCTGAATCGGACAAGTATGCAGTCGCCAAATGCATTGATATTTTAAAGATTTTTAAATCACCTGGCCGGGAAAAATATCGTTTCACGAGTGAAGATCGTATTTATAACTGGATAGAGCTTGCTGAAACAGGAAAAAGGAAAAATTTTTCTGCAAATTTTACACAGTCTATTGATGAAAGACTGGTGGAAAATTTAATCAAAAAACTTGATGATGAAGAAAAGATAGTCCGAGAAAATTCTGCCCTTCTATTAGGACGTTTCAATATTTGGAAAGAAAAATCGGTGCAACCACTGCTTGATGTCTTGCATGACGAGACAAAAAGTGATGACTCTAAATTGGAAGCTGTCGAGTACTTGGGATGCATTAGGTGCAATGACTCCATTGTCGGTTTAATCGAAGAATTAGAAAGTGACGATTCAGAAAGAAGGTTTTACGCCATGCTGGCCCTTGTTGGTTTGAGCAATACTCGGGCCATTGAGCCTCTTTTGGCTAAATTAAACCATTCCCAAGCTGAAACCCGACAATATATTGCTACGATTCTAGGTACATTAGAAGACCTTAGAGTGCCTGACGTGTTGACCAAACTTGTAGAAGAAGATAATAATGAGTATGTGAAAAAGGAATGCCGAAAAATACTTAAGCGAATTTATCAGGATTTATAAAAAAAACCGATTCTCCTTGTCTGGATTCCCACCAAAATCACTGGCTCTGAACTGGCAAATCCGGGCTACCAGCTACCAGCCGGGACAAAAGTCCGGGTTCTGAGGTCTCCAAATTCGAAAAAAGTCGGCATGCTTCATATCCCAGTTGACACTTTTTGGACGAGCTGATTCTCAGCTCAAACAAGGATAATATACAAATCAAAGTAAATTCATATAGTTAAACTGTCACCTCCATTATTCCATAACAATAATTTGGCACATTTCTCGCGAAAAGTATCAAATACTTTTGGGGGCATATGAAGCATGCCAAAAAGTCTTGCAATGAACACTCCATGTAATCAAAGGATGATTTTGCAATAACAGATGAAGAGCTTTTGACAGCTCTGCATTGAAATGCTACAAGATTCCCGCTATGCTGCGGCCAGACAATCCGAACAGAAATGATAAGCTACTAAATATACCCCTATGACCGAACCCAATAACCAAGAACAAACATCAAGCAAACTCTGGGGCGGCCGCTTTGCCGAGCAGACCGCAGCCTCGGTGGAGGCATTCACCGAATCCATCTCCTACGACTGGCGACTGTACCGGCACGACATCTTGGGTTCCAAGGCCCATGCCCGTATGTTGGCCAAGCAGGGCCTGATCAACGATGAAGAACGCGACGCCATCATTGCAGGCCTGAGCGAGATTGAGCAGGAAATTGATGAAGGTGCCTTTGAGTTCCGAGCCGAGCTGGAAGATATTCACATGAATATCGAAAAGGCCCTGACCGATAAAATCGGTGCTGCCGGAGAAAAGCTGCACACCGCCCGCAGCCGTAACGATCAGATCGCCCTGGATATACGCCTTTACCTCCGAGATGAGGGGGAAGTACTGAATCATCTTTTAACTGAGGTTCAGAAAGGCTTCACCCGCCTGGCCCGTACCAATCTCGGAGCTGTGATGCCGGGATATACCCATCTTCAGCGTGCCCAACCGGTTCTGCTTTCCCATCATCTCCTGGCCTATATGGAGATGTTCGGGCGGGATCGGGAACGAATCGCCGACTGTATGAAACGAATCAACATCATGCCCTTGGGTTCAGCAGCCCTTGCTGGCACCGGCCTGCCCATTGACCGGGACTTTGTTGCTCAGGAACTAGGCTTCCCGGCAGTCACAGCTAATTCTATGGATACCACGGCAGATCGCGATTTTGCCATGGAACTCCTTTTCTGCCTGACCACCATTCAGCTTCATTTAAGCAGAATGGCTGAGGAGTTTGTTCTTTGGGCCTCCAAGGAGTTTGATTTTATCCGTATTGGCGATAAGTACTGCACCGGCTCTTCCATCATGCCGCAGAAAAAGAACCCGGATATCCCGGAGCTGATTCGGGGTAAGGCCGGACGGGTAACCGGATCGCTGGTCTCCCTGCTCATGACGGTCAAGGGGTTACCACTCACCTATAACCGGGATTTACAGGAAGACAAGGAGCCGCTCTTTGATGCCCTGGATACAGTCAAAGCCAGCCTTTCCATCACAGCGGAACTCTTGGTCAACAGCAGCTTTGACACCCAAAAAATGCAAGCTGCCACCTATGGCGGTTTTATGACAGCCACTGATATTGCTGATTACCTGGTCAAGAAAAACATGCCCTTTCGCCAGGCACACGGCGTGGTGGGCAGAATTGTTGCTCTCTGCCAGGAGCGTGATATAGAGCTGATTGAGCTGAACCTGAATGAGCTGCAAGAATTTTCAGATTTGATAGAGGAAGATATTTTTGATGTCCTTTCCGTGGAAGGCTCGGTCAACAGCCGGGTGTCCATAGGTGGTACCTCGAAGTTGCGGGTTGCCGAAGCCTTGGAACGTGCGGAACAACAACTGGGGATAGTATGATGAAAAGAGATGTTATGAAGCGAGGTTCTCTTGTTTGCTGCCTACTGGGTGGTCTGGTGTTGACCAGCCTGAGCGGTTGCGGATACAAAAACGATCCCGTGGCCCCACAGGCCCTGGTTCCTGTTCCGATTGATGACCTCCGCTATGAGCTGACTGATAACGGAGCTGTCCTGCATTGGAGTTATCCTACTGAAACCGTGAGCGGCGAGGATCTGACCGAGATTGATTCCTTTATGCTCTATCGGGCAGAGGTACCCGCAGCTGACTACTGCGATACCTGCCCTGTTCCTTTCGACAGTCCGATCAAGGTGGATGGTGGAGTTATTCCTGAACGTGAGGGAAAAAGGGCGACCAGTTATGACATAGGTTTCCTGCGACCGGGCCATAAATATTTCTTTAAGGTACTCAGTCGAACCGGCTGGCTCACCCCATCTGCAGACTCCAACCAGGTCAGTTTTACCTGGGAAACACCGCCTGCAGTCCCGCAAAATCTGGTTGCGGAAGCCAGCGACAGCATGGTTTCTCTCCAGTGGCAGCCGGTTTCTGAGCATCTTGATGGCAGCACCGCAGATGCGATCAAGTACCAAGTTGCCCGGAAAGAAGATAAGGGTTCTTTCAAAAATATTGGCGAACTCCTCACTATGCCGGAATATGTGGATACAGAGGTAAATGGGGGGCATACCTACACCTATCGGGTACAGGCCCTGAGTGAGTATGAGGGTGATATGGTTGCTGGTGAATTCAGCACACCGTATCAGGCCGAGGTGATTGATCTCTTTGCTCCGGCAACACCGGAGAATGTTACCACCGTCCGTACAGCCAATTCGGTCAAGATCTTTTGGGATCAGGGAGACGAAGCAGACCTGGCCGGTTTTCGGATATATCGTCGCTTGGGTAACGAGGATGCCCCCATCATGATTGGTGAGGTAAAGATGCCCTATAATATCTACGAAGATACAGAAGCACCGGACGAGAATATGTATGTCTATTACTCAGTCAGCAGTTTTGACGAAAGTGATCCACCAAATGAAAGTGAACGTTCTGCTGAGGTAGAGGCGGAATAGTTTTCCCTTCGGGACACCTCGTCCCGGAGGGACGGAACAAACATAGCCCACCGTTTCAACGGTGGGTGAATTAAAATACAATACCATGAATCATTTTACCTATAAAAACGGCGTCCTCTGCTGCGAAGACAAACCTGTGCAGGATATCGCCAAGGAAGTTGGCACCCCTTTTTATCTCTACAGCACCGCCACCCTCCAACGTCATTTTGATGCCTTTGACTCCGGTTTTGACGGAATGAAACACCAAACCTGTTTTGCAGTCAAGGCCTGTTCCAATCTCTCCATCCTTCATCTTTTTGCTCAAATGGGCGGTGGTGCTGATATCGTTTCCGGTGGTGAGCTGTTCCGGGCAATGAAGGCCGAGATTGATCCGCAAAAGATTATCTACTCCGGTGCAGGTAAGACCAGGACAGAAATCCGCGAGGCCCTGGAAGCCGGTATCCTTATGTTTAATGTGGAATCTCCCCAGGAATTAGACCGCATTCAGGAGATCGCAGCGGAGTTGAAGCTCACCGCTCGAATTGCCTTCCGCATCAACCCGGATGTGGACCCGAAAACCCATGCCTATATCTCCACCGGTCTGGCAAAAAATAAATTCGGCATTCCCGTAGACGAGGCCCTGGAAGAATATCTGCGCGCCAAAGAAATGGAAAATATTGAGATCGTCGGGGTGAGCTGCCATATCGGCTCCCAACTGACCCAGATTGATCCCTTTATCGAAGCCCTGCGTAAGGTAAAAAACTTTGTTGCCAAGCTGGAACAGAAAGGCATCCATATTCAATACCTGGATCTGGGTGGTGGGGTTGGTATCACCTATGATGATGAGCAGCCTCCTCATCCTGTTGACTATGCTGCTGCCATAAAAGAAGAACTGGCTGGTATGGATTGCACTCTGATCCTGGAACCGGGCCGGGTCATCACCGGTAATGCTGGTGTCCTGATCACTGAGATTCAGTACACCAAGATGAACACTGGCGGAGAAAAAGAAAAACGCTTTGTGATTGTGGATGCAGCCATGAACGATCTTTCCCGCCCTTCTCTGTACAGTGCTTACCATGAGATTCTGCCGGTTCAGGAGCCTGCTGAGGGGACGGAACAACATGAGGTTGATGTGGTTGGGCCCATCTGCGAAACTGGTGATTTCATGGCCCGTGACCGGATGATGCCGGAGGTGCAACCCGGTGAGTTGCTGGCTGTGATGAGCTGCGGGGCCTATGGTTTTTCCATGTCCTCCAACTATAATTCCCGCCCTAAAGTGGCTGAAGTCCTGGTCAGCGGTGACCAGTTTCGGGTTATCCGCCAGAGAGAGAGTTATGAGGACTTGCTGCGAGGGGAGGAGTTGACGGCGTTGCCCTGATGTTTCGTACTAAGAGGAAAAGAAAAATAACGGCGGTTAAATATGTTCAAACAACCATATAGTATTCAGTTCTCATTACCCAAATGGATTCCTGATTTTGTGAACGAGACATTGACTATACGGAATATTCGGAATATTGAAGATCGCATGAGTTTTATCATTGAAGCATCAAGGAGAAATGTATTAGAAAAAACAGGGGGACCTTTTGCGGCAGGAATCTTTGAAATCGAATCAGGAAAATTGATTTCGATAGGCGTTAATCTGGTTACAACACAAGGATCATCTATTCTTCATGCAGAAATGATTGCTATTGCGATAGCACAAAGGAAACTGGGTACTTACGACTTAGGCGGCGAAGGGATTGCACAACATGAGTTAGTAACAAGTGCTGAGCCGTGCGCAATGTGTTTTGGTGCTATTCCCTGGTCTGGAGTGCGTCGAGTTGTGACAGCAGCAAAAGATGCTGATGTCCGTAACATAGGTTTTGATGAGGGACCAAAGGTTACAGATTGGAAAAAAGAGCTGACAGATAGGCAGATTGAGGTTCTGTTTGAAATAAAACGTACTGAGGCTCAACAAGTCTTAAATGAGTATTTACAAGTTGGTGGAAGGGTTTACAACTCAAGAGAGTCAAGCTGAGGCTGCTACGAACGAAGAGAAAAATGTTTAGAACCAAGCCCTTAATCAGCTCTGCTACCGAATCAGGCAGTTGTGCAACGCACTGTTGCCTTGACGGAGTGATAAAAAACGAACACAAGGGAAGAGCATGAGCACACATCCTCTGGCAGGCAAACCTGCCCCGAAATCCATTTTAGTCAATGTCCCGGAGCTTATCTCCGCCTATTTCACTGTGAAGCCTGATATCCGTGAGGCTGCCCAACGCATCAGCTTCGGTACTTCCGGTCATCGCGGCAGCCCGCTGAAACGAAGCTTCAACGAGGCCCATATTCTGGCTGTGACCCAGGCCGTCTGTGAGTATCGACAAGAGGCAGGTATTGACGGTATCCTCTTCATGGGTATGGATACCCACCCTCTGTCCTGGCCTGCCCAGCTGACCGCACTTCAGGTCCTTGCGGCCAACAAGGTTGAAGTTCGCATCGCTGCCGGTTCCGGTACTGACCAGTTCGGGTACACACCGACCCCGGTGATCTCCCATGCTATTCTGACCCATAATCGCATGGATGATGAGAGCGATGACAGCAGAAAACTCTGTGACGGTATCGTCATTACCCCTTCCCATAATCCGCCAATGGATGGAGGTTTCAAGTATAACCCCCCGCATGGCGGTCCGGCGGATACGGATGTAACCAAGGTTATCGAGGCCCGCGCCAATCAGATCCTTGAGGAAAACCTTGCTGCGGTAAAAACAGTTCCGCTTCAGCAAGCTTTAAATGCAGAGAGCGTACAGCTGTATGACTACATCACCCCCTATGTCAACGATCTGGAGCAGGTTATTGACATGGAGGCCATCGCCCAATCCGGTATCCGTATCGGTGCGGATGCAATGGGCGGGGCCGGTATGGCCTATTGGCAGGCTATCAAGGAACGGTACGGTCTCAACATGGAAATTTTCCATGACAACCTGGATTCCACGTTCTCCTTTATGCACTGCGACAAGGACGGCAAGATCCGGATGGACTGCTCCTCGCCGTATGCAATGGCGGGCTTAGTGGCGATGAAGGAAGATTTTGCTATCGCCTTTGGCAATGACACCGATTTTGATCGGCACGGCATTGTCACCAAGAATGCGGGCCTGATGAACCCCAACCATTACCTGAGCGTGGCTATTTCCTACCTGGCGCAAAACCGCCCCCAATGGCGGAACGATCTCAAGATCGGCAAGACCCTGGTCAGCAGCTCCATCATTGACCGGGCAGCAGCTCATCTTGGTCGGGAAGTGGTTGAAGTACCCGTGGGCTTTAAGTGGTTTGTGAACGGCCTGCTTGAGGGAACAATTTTTTTCGGCGGCGAAGAAAGTGCCGGGGCCAGCTTCCTGCGTAAGGACGGCACAGTCTGGAGCACAGATAAGGACGGGATTATCCTCAACCTGCTGGCAGCGGAGATCACCGCGAAAACCGGACGAGATCCGGGAGAGCATTATCAGGATCTGACCCAACAGTTCGGAGCCCCCATCTATGCCCGCATTGATGCCCCGGCAAGCCCGGAACAAAAGGCGGTGCTGAAAAATCTCAAACCTGAAGATGTACAGGCGACCTCTTTGGCCGGAGAACCTATCACGGCGGTGCTCACTAATGCACCGGGCAATGATGCCCCCATCGGCGGCCTGAAGATCGTGGCGGAAAACGGCTGGTGCGCCCTGCGGCCTTCCGGGACCGAGGATATCTACAAAATTTATGCTGAAAGCTTTATTGACGAGACTCACCTGAGCCGGATTCAGGAAGAGGCCAAGGCAATGGTTGCGGGGTTGCTGTAAGAGACAGGGAAGACAGGATAGCCTCAGCAGGGGCTTTCCTGCCTTGATGCCACACCTTGATAAAACATCGGATAAATAATACACTTAATGGTGCGGGACAATATTAACCCAACTTTGTGAGAATCATTATCGAAACAATCCTAACTACCTGATTATTCGTTGGGCGTAAAAATATTTTTCGTTTATTATCAAGTAATTATATTTTTCAAGGCTTTTGCGGTGCCAAGAAATGAT
>NZ_JALAAI010000050.1:0-25237 GCF_052785085.1 Candidatus Electrothrix sp. | reverse complement strand
AGGAAATAGACCAGGTCGCAGTGAACCGCGGGCTGTGAAGCGTCGTCCAAAGGCCTACCCTCGTTTGACAGTACCAAGAAGACAAACGGCGTAATCCTGTGGTCAACCACTTAAGGTCGTGCCATTAGGCTACAGTGAGTATATGTGCCCGCATTGTGGAGGTGATTTGCGGCGAGTTGCTTTTACCTGCAAAGGTTCCTTTTGTCTGTCCTGTGCTCAAAAATATACAGATGACTTTGTCGCTCAAGTCAGTCAAATGCTCCGACTTGGTTTGCGCTATCGTCATATAGTTTTAACGATTCCTGAACAATTACGGAAATTCTTTTATAAAAACAGGTTTAAAGGGAAATTGTTGTCTGTTTTTATGCGTTGCGGTTATAGCTGCCTGGAGGATGTAGTAAGTTATGTCCTCAAGCAAAAGGTTAAAATTGGGGCAATAATTGTCGTTCAGACCCATGGCCGTTCCGGTAGATACAACCCACATCTTCATATTATCATGACAAGCGGTGGTATTGATGAAGAAACTGGGTCATGGCGTGAGCTGGGATATTTTCCTTATGAAATCATTCATAAAAAATGGCAATATTATCGTTTTAAAATGCTCAGAGACTTTGACCGGAGCGTAGAGATGAAAGCCTTGATCAATGATTTGTACGAAAAGTACCCCAAAGGTTTTGTTGCCTTTGTAACCAAGGGAGATGTTCCTGAAAAATGTCGTGGTTTGGCAAGATATCTGGCTAAATATGTTGCTTCTCCACCAATAGCTGTTCGTCGAATCATAAAATACACCGGCAAGTATGTGACCTATTGGTATAAGGATCATCAAACCAAGAGGAAGGAAGTGGTTACGGTTGATGTTTATACTTTTATTGGTCGCATGGTTCAACATATCATGCCCAAAAATTTCCAGCGTGTTCGTTATTACGGCCTGCAAGCAACGAAAACCTTTACCAAATGGTCTGACGCTATCAAAGAAGGCTTGCAAAAGGTCGGGCGTGTGATCAAGGGTGTTTATGAGATAATAAGAGAGAAAACATATCGGGAGCGCTACCACTCGACTATCAAGTTTTTTGATTGAGCAAAATCAGGTCGGATTTGTTATAGTTAACGGAACATTTAGCCCAATCTGTTAATTTTTAATAAAAGATAAGCCTTTGATACTTCATAATACCCCTACATTTATTAAAGAATTCGTGGATGAGCTTGACAGCAGTTTGAGAAAGCATGACCCTTCCGCCGGGCTTTCCCGTATTCAGAAGAAGTGGTTATCATTCTGTATTTTTGGGATATTGATGATGAACTCTATAAACTGGACCAGCTTTGAGCGTGCCGGTTTTGGCGGTTATAAAAAAGCAGCTCTTTCGTGGATATTTCGTCATGGCAAAATATTCCGGAATCATCTGCTGATCGCAAGTGTCAAGCTTATTTTGCGACGATTCGATATTACAGAAGACACCCTTGTGTTGGATGAGTTGGACCGGGCCCGTTGTAAAAGAACAAAAAGGATCCATAACCCAAGTTCGTAGGAATTGTGCTCAAAACAGGAAAAAATGCCCTTTTTTGTGCCTTGTCACTCCTTCAACTACCTGTAATTATTAAACACGGATTTTTGACTTTCTGATGTAGTGCCAGAGAGTGCCGGGCGGGGATTGACATAATCCGCAAGATCGGTCAATATACGCCCATGTATATCCGAAAAACATCAATCAAGAGCAAGAAGGGTGGCGGCAAATATTTTACCTATCGGTAGGTGGAATCCCGTCGAACCGAAAAAGGGGTACGGCAGTATACTCTTTTGAACCTGGGTACGGATTTCTCCCTGCCAAAAGAGCAGTGGCCCGATCTCAGCCGCCGTATTGAAGATATTCTCAGTGGCCAGCAGGGCCTTTTCTCTGTGTCACCGGAACTTGAGCGCATGGCCCAACGTTACGCAGCCCTGATAATTCAATCGACGAAACAGCAGGATGAGATAGACAGAATGGCTCCTGATGCCCCTGATTATCGCGAGGTGGATCTGAACAGCCTGGAAGCTCTCAGGTCGCGCACAGTGGGAAGCGAGCATCTTCTTCTTGAGGCACTTCAGCTACTTGGCCTTGACAAGAAGTTGAAAGAACTCGGGTTTACCAGCCCTCAGCTTGCTGCGGCCCTTGGCAGTATAATTGGTCGGGCATGTCATCCTGGTAGTGAACGAGCCACCCATGACTGGCTGCAGAATTTTTCGGCACTTGGTGAACTTATTTCATATGATTTCGAAAAGATAAGCCTGAGCCGCATGTACGAAATCGCTGATAAGCTTCTGCAACACAAAACAGCACTGGAAGAGCATCTCTCAGGGCAGGAACGGAGTATTTTCAGGCTGAAAGAGACGATTACCCTCTATGATCTGACCAACACTTATTTCGAAGGAGCATCTGGCAACAATACCCTGGCTGCGCGTGGCCGATCCAAGGAAAAGCGCTCTGATTGCTCTCTGGTGACCCTGGCTGTGGTGCTGGATGGGCAAGGTTTTATCAAACAAAGCAATGTGTTCGAAGGAAATGTGAGTGAAGCAAAAACACTTGCCACAATGATTGAAGACCTGGAGGAAAAATATCCGCCCAATGGTCTGTTTACAAAAGAAAAACCAACTGTTGTTATGGATGCCGGGATCGCCACCGAGGAGAATGTCCAATGGCTGAAAGACAAGGGGTATCCCTATCTGGTTGTCAGTCGAAAAAAGCATCGCGAATTTGATGAAGAACAGGCTGTTTTTGTTAAAAAAGACAAAAAGGGCACTGTGAAGGCACAAAAGGTCGTTGACGAAAAAACCGGTGAAATCCTTTTGTATTGCCACTCAACCCAACGTGAGAAAAAAGAGCGGGCCATCAATAACCGCTTTGCGATACGCTTTGAGGAGGCTTTGGAAAAACTGGATAAGGGCCTGAACAAAAAGGGTTGCCTCAAGAATTATGATAAAGTTATCGAAAAGATAGGAAGATTAAAACAACGGTATCCCAAAGCTGCGGCACAGTACGAGATTGCAGTGGAGCAGGATGAACAGAGCGGCAACGCAACGCTCATTACCTGGGAGCCTCAGCCAAAAGACAATACAAAGCAAACATTACCGGGCGTTTATTGTATCAGAACCTGTCAAGACTGGGATGAAAAAACACTTTGGAGCACCTATACGATGCTCACTGACGTTGAAGCGGTTTTTCGTTCTCTGAAATCGGAACTTGGCTTGCGGCCTGTATTTCACCAGCAAACTGAGCGTGTTACAGGGCACCTGTTTATCAGTGTGCTTGCCTACCACCTGATTCAGGCAATACGCTATCGATTAAAAAAAGTAGACATTTACGATAGCTGGAAGACCATTCGTGAACAGATGGGCGACCATAGCAGAATCACTGTCACTGTACAATGCAAAAATGGAGATACGGTTCATATCCGAAAAAGCTGTCGCCCGGAACCGAGACAGCAAAGAATATATGACGCTCTTGGCCTGCCTCATCATCCTGGCAGAATTATCAAGAGGACGATTTCAGCAAAATAAAATTTGTAGTGCCATAGGAACAGTCGAAAAGCGAGTAAATTGTTGTTTTTGCATAACTTTGACTTTTTGTGTCACGAAGTTGGGATAAGGCATACAAACAGAGAGATAAGAAAACAGGTGGTTATGTTAATGGTCAAACAGTCATTCTTTTGCTTCTGGTGACGGACAGCATTACTTTTCCTGTCGGTTTCAAATTCTACATGCCCGATCCTGTTCAAACTGCCTGGAAAAAAGAGGATGAAAAACTTCGCAAGAAAGGGGTTGCAAAGAAAAAACGACCAGTGAGTCCCGATCCTGATCCGGAATATCCGACAAAAAAGGGACTGGCATTGGAATTGCTTAAAGAATTCAAGCAAAATCACCCGGAAATCTCTGTAAAAAGCCTGCTGGCCGATGCCTTGTACGGAACCGGTGATTTCATGGACGAGGCTTGCAGTATACTCGGTATAAGCCAGGTGATAAGTCAGCTTCGTTCCGATCAAATTATATATTACCGGGGGCGCAAAAGGAATCTGTCTGATTTTTTTAATACAACCTGCAAAGGGACAACACGTAAAGTGCGTGTCCGGGGCGGTGAAGAAGTCAAAATGACCGTGGCCAGTGCCCGACTCCATGTTAAAGCGCATGGTAAAAAACGTTTTGTTATTGCGATTAAGCATGAAGGTGAAAAAGATTATCGTTATCTTGTTGCCACAGATCTAAGCTGGCGAACAGAGGATATTATTCGAGCCTATACCTTGAGATGGCTTGTAGAGGTTTTCTTTGAGGACTGGATGCTTTATGAGGGTTGGGGGCAGGAGGCCCGACAGTTTGATGAGAAGGGATCAAGCCGAAGCCTGATTCTGAGTCTGCTGTTCGACCACTGCCTCCTTCTTCATCCTGAGCAGGCAGCCCGCATAGACAACAAACTGCCCGCGTTTACCGTAGGCAGCCTGCGACGAAGAGCTCAAATGGAAGGATTGCTTGAATTTGTCCAGTTTCTGCTTCAGCAAGACAATGCTGGAAAAAAGATTGAAAAGTTAGGAAAGAAAGTCAAAAAGTTTTTTCAGCTTGTTCCTTCCGGCAAACATATGAGTGGACGAGATCTGGGGAGAATGGAGCCAACACCTTCGTTGTCCTACAAGGCTTGTGCTTCGTGAAAGGGGTTCTAGGGAAAAACTTGATAGTCGAGTACCAGGAGATGAGCGGTAAGGATCCGTTTATCTGTCGGAATTGTGGTCGCGAAATGATTCTCTGGAAGTTATGGCACCCGGATTATGGTGTCCTTTACGATGAAGAGGAAAGGATGAGGTCTGGTACGTATGATAAATGGTGTGATGATGAATATGCAGGAGGACAAGCCGTTCGGCCCGCCACCAGAGGAGTACAACTATCGTTGTTCTCACTGTAATTGTGAAGTTTGGGTGAACGAAGCCATCATTGATTTCGACTTAGGTTTTGCGGAGTTTGAGGGAAGAAGTCATGAAGGTTATATGCCGGTTCTTGGTTGTCCGGGGTGCAACCAGGAAACCTTGCATTACACCGGAGTAAAAAGTCCGCCCGAAGGGCGTTAAGTTCTCTATACTTTGTCTGGAAAGGCGTTAAAATATTATGAAACAGATTCTACAGAACATGTTTTCCGGTGAAACTCGTCTTGTGACCATTCCTGTTCCTAAAACCCCTAAGACAGGTGTACTCATTAAGTCTTCTTCCAGTCTTATTTCCATCGGCACTGAACGAATGCTTGTAGAGTTCGGCAAGGCCAACATGCTTGACAAGGCCCGTCAGCAGCCGGAAAAGGTCAAGATGGTGCTGGAAAAGGTCAAAACAGACGGGCTGGCAACCACTATTGATGCGGTCAGAAGCAAACTGGATCAGCCCCTGCCGTTGGGATACTGCAATGTTGGGATTGTTCTGGAAACAGGTGCTGAAGTCTACGGCTTGAAAGCAGGAGACAGGGTCGTTTCCAATGGTTCTCATGCCGAGATGGTTGCTGTGTCACAAAATCTCTGCGCACGGATTCCAGATACTGTCAGTGATGAGACTGCCGCCTTTACCGTGCTCGGGTCAATAGGTCTTGAAGGAATCCGTCTTGCCGCACCGACGCTCGGAGAATATTTTGTTGTTACCGGTCTGGGATTGATCGGCCTGCTCACGGTTCAGCTCCTGCGTACCCACGGCTGCCGGGTGCTCGGCATTGATTTTGATCCGGCAAAACTTGAACTGGCCCGCCAGTTCGGGGTGGAGACAGTTGACCTTGCGCAAGGTGAAGATCCGGTTGAAGCCGGAATGGCGTTTTCCAAAGGGCGGGGTGTTGACGGTGTACTGATCACCGCATCAACAAAATCCTCTGATCCGGTCAGTCAGGCCGCCCGTATGAGCCGTCAACGGGGGCGGATTATCTTGGTCGGGGTAACAGGACTTGAACTGAACCGTGCTGATTTTTACGAGAAAGAATTGAGCTTTCAGGTTTCCTGCTCGTATGGTCCGGGACGTTACGACAGCAGTTATGAGGACCAAGGCCGGGATTACCCCTTCGGATATGTCCGCTGGACAGAGCAGCGCAATTTTGAGGCTGTGCTGGATATGATGGCCGAAGGGCGACTTGATATTCAGCCGCTGATCTCCCATCGTTTCAGCTTTAGCGATGCGGTTGCCGCCTATCAGGTGCTGAGTGATGACAGACATGCCTTCGGCATCCTACTGGAGTACCGGAATGTTGAGCAGAAGGGTGATGCGGCGGCCACACGGGTGACTCTCAACAAAAAAGTCAATTTTACGGCTGAAAGCCCGATATGCGGCTTTATCGGGGCTGGTAATTATGCTTCCCGTATCCTGATTCCCGCTTTTGTCAAGGCAGGTGCCCAACTCCATACCATTGTTTCCAGCGGTGGAGTGAGTGCAGCCCATCACGGGGAGAAAAACGGTTTTCAACAGGCTGCCACGGATGTGGAGGCGGTGTTTGCGGATCATGAGATCAACACGGTTGTTATTGTCACCCGCCATAACACTCATGCCCGTTATGTCATCAAGGCATTGGAAGCAGGGAAGCATGTCTTTGTCGAGAAGCCTCTGTGTCTTACTCTGGAAGAGCTGGATACAATTAAAGAGTGCTTTGTATCTCTCCAAAAGGACTTCGCCTCGCCACCTCAGGTGATGGTGGGATTCAACCGCCGGTTTGCTCCGCAGATCGTGAAGATAAAAGAGCTGCTTGCTCCGGTGAAACAACCCAAGGTCTTTATCATGACCATGAATGCCGGTGCCATACCCGCAGATACCTGGATTCAGGATAAAGCGGTGGGCGGCGGTCGTATTATCGGGGAAGCCTGTCATTATATCGACCTGATGCGCTATTTGGCCGGTTCCGAGATTATCTCGGTACAGGCCCGGCGGATGGGGGATCATCCGACTCTTGAAGTAACTGAGGACAAGGCTGCCATCACCCTCGGTTTTGCCGACGGCTCATTCGGCACGATCCATTATCTTGCCAACGGCGGCAAGGCATTCCCCAAAGAACGCATCGAAGTCTTTGCTGGAGACGCAGTGCTGCAGCTGGATAATTTTCGCAAGCTGAAAGGATACGGCTGGCAAGGATTTAAGAAAATGAACCTGATGTGGCAGGATAAAGGGCAGGGGGCCTGTGCTGCTGCGTTTTTAGAGAGTATTGCACAGGGCACAGCTATGCCTATTCCTTTTGAGGAACTGATAGAGGTTGCGCGGGTGAGTATTGAGGCGGATGAACAGTTGAGGCAGCAGGGGTAAGCAGTTATTGTGACGAGGAAACAGATATATTTGCGCTGGCTCAAACTGAACACATACCTTCGCCTCGGCCTGCCCAATATCGCAACTGTCGCCCTCTATCGCTTGGCAAAACAAGCAGGCTATTACAAACATCGCCTCCCTGTCGGCCAGCCGATCCAAGGGCCGTTTTTTTCTGATACCGTTGCTGAACCTGAAAATTGTTTCCCGTTCAGCTATTTTTCTTTTCATACAATTCAAGCTACTTCTCCGCCCGACTGGTTTATCAATCCGTGGAACGGTACTCGTTGCCCGGATTCAGACCGCCATTGGTCTGCGATTCCTGACTTCATGCCGGAACTCGGTGATATCAAAACGGTGTGGGAGGCCTCCCGGTTTGACTGGCTCCCTTGCATGGCCTGGGCATATCGGAACGGAGACAAGGAGGCCCTCGCCCGGCTTGAGCTGTGGTTGCGGGATTGGGCTAAACAGAATCCGGTGAACAGCGGTGTCAACTGGAAATGCGGGCAAGAGGCATCGTTGCGCTGTCTGAATATGCTGGCAGCAGCATTGAGTATTGACAAGTGCTTTGACCACCCGTTTGACGGCTTTCTCCAGTTTCTGTCTACGCATCTGCAGCGGATTGTGCCCACGCTCCGCTACGCTATGGCGCAGGACAACAATCATGGCGTGAGCGAAGCGGCTGCTTTATTTGCAGTCGGGCAGTATTTAAGGATACACGGTACTCCAGCGCAGCAGAAGAAGGCAG
Organism: Candidatus Electrothrix sp.; assembly: GCF_052785085.1. NCBI lineage: Bacteria > Pseudomonadati > Thermodesulfobacteriota > Desulfobulbia > Desulfobulbales > Desulfobulbaceae > Candidatus Electrothrix > Candidatus Electrothrix sp. Next base: position 17,219 of record NZ_JALAAI010000050.1, on the reverse strand, counting down.
AAAAATGGTCACAACAGGGTCGTTCTTGGCTGGAGAACCGAATAAAAAAACTCATTATGCCGGACGGCAGTTTTTCCCAGCACTCCGTCACCTACCATCGTTTCACGCTGGATATACTCTCCTTTGTTGAACTGCTCCGGATACGGCTTGAGGCGGAACCGTTTGAAGCCCTTTTTTATGAGCGTATCAAAGCTGCGGTACGATGGCTGCATACAATGACAGACAGCCGAACAGGCGATGCGCCCAACCTCGGCCCCAATGATGGAGCGTATCTCTTTAACTTGCAAGGCGGTGAGTATCGTGATTTCAGACCGAGTATTCAGCTGGGAGCGGCAGTTTTTCTCCAGCGAGCTGCATGGCCGAACGAGGTCAATCATCCTCTGCTTAAGGTCTTTTCCTGTGACCTTAGTAAGTTTCCCTTGCTGAATGAAGCAGGAAGTTCTATTATGGCACAAGGCGGTTATGCCTGTTTCCGGGATAACAGCGGCTTTGCCCTCCTGCGCTTGCCAGTATACCGCTTTCGTCCCAGCCATGCCGACGCCTTACATCTTGATTTGTGGCACAACGAAATAAATTGGGTGAGAGACGCAGGTTCATATAGCTATAATGCGGACGAGGAGAGTCTGCAATACTTTCCGGGAACAGTGAGCCATAATAGCATCTGCTTTGACAACCGGGATCAGATGCCCAGACTGGGCAGATTTCTTTTCGGGGCTTGGTTGCAACCCGATGAGGTCAGCGGCGATATGGATGCCGGGATGGTCCGAAGCGGTTACACGGATTATTCGGGGGCACAGCATATCCGTGAAGTGCAATACAGGCAGGGCAGATGTTCTGTGACCGATACCTTTGTAGGCTTCACGCAGGAGGCAGTTATTCGTTGGCATCTTGCGCCTGCTGACTGGAAATTGGACAACAGGGCACTGTTCTGTGACCAAATGAAACTGCTCGTGGAAGCAGAAAATGATATAACCCTGTCTCTAACAGAGCTGCCAGAATCCCGTTATTATCTGGACTGGCATAATGTCCTTGTGCTGGAAATCAGAAGTGCTGAAGCCGGGACAGTGAAGACTTCATTCATCTTTATTGATTGATCAGCAGAGCAAAAAGAGACAGCTCCTTTTTCGGTACTTATGCGAATCCTCTACTTCCATCAATATTTTACCACGCCTACAGGATCAGGAGGAATACGTTCCTATCAAATGGCTCGGCAGTTGATTGCCCGGGGCCATCAGGTAACCATGATTTGTGCCAAAAGTGGCAATGGTGATCTGGGATTGCCGGGCAAACCAGATGATCCAGTGCGCAAAGGTATTATTGACGATATCCATATGATCCAATTCAATTTGGAATACAGCAACCATATGAGCCTGCCCAAACGGAGCTGGATCTTTTTGCAGTATGCATTCAACAGCGTGCTTCTGGCACTGCGCATGGATTATGACTTGGTGTTTGCCACCACCACGCCTTTGACAGCAGGGATTCCTGGGATATTTGCCCGGTACCTGAGAAACAAACCCTTTGTGTTTGAAGTACGTGATCTGTGGCCGGAGTTACCCAAAGCCATGGAGGTGGTGAAAAATCCCCTGGTGCTGGCAGGGATGTCTGGGCTGGAATGGCTCAGTTATCGGGCCGCTACCGCGTGTATCGCATTGTCTCCGGGAATCCAAAAGGGCATAGAGCAACGCTCTGTTGCTGGCAAATCTATTGCCATGATCCCCAATGGGTGTGATCTGGATCTGTTTCAACCAGGCAGCCGGAAAGATCTTGATTTACCGGGAGTGGGGCCGGAGGATTGTGTGGCCATTTTTACCGGGGCACATGGTATTGCCAATGGTTTGGATGCGGTTCTGGATATGGCCCATGTGCTTCTGAAGCGGGGACGAAAGGATATTGTGTTGGTGTTTATAGGGGATGGCAAGCTCAAGCCGCTTCTGAAGGAACGTGCCCGGTCCGAAGGACTTAAAAACTGCCGGTTCCTGGAACCTATGCCCAAAAACCAGCTTAACCGCATGGTTAGCTGCTGTGATATCGGACTTATGATTCTGAGTGATGTACCAGCATTTTATTACGGCACCTCGCCCAACAAGTTTTTTGACTATATCAGCTCAGGCCTGCCCGTGGTGAGCAACTACCCCGGCTGGTTGGCAGACATGATCACCGAGCACCAATGCGGGGAGGCGGTACCGCCCCGAAACCCGAAAGCCTTTGCTGATGCCCTGTGCCAACTGGCCGATGATCCAGAGCTGCGAAAGACCTGTGGCAAAAATGCCCGTCGTCTGGCGGAAAAGGCATTTTCCCGACAAAAACTCTCCACTGAATTTGTAGATTTCCTGGAAAGGCATAAAAAATGAAAATAATCTCTGTTGTCGGTGCCCGCCCCAACTTTATGAAAATCGCCCCCTTCATCCATGCCATTAACGCTCACAATGGGGCGGCAGATGGAGAAACCATTGACCATATCCTGGTCCACACCGGCCAGCACTATGATGACTGCATGTCCCGCTCTTTTTTTGAGGATCTGAATATCCCGGATGCAGACATCAACTTGGGCATCGGTTCAGGTAGCCATGCCGAGCAGGTGGGGAATACTATGATCGCCTTTGAAAAGGTACTGCAACAGGAGCGACCGGATTGGGTAGTAGTGGTCGGTGATGTTAATGCTACATGTGCCTGTTCCATCACCGCTAAAAAAGAACATGTCAAGCTGGCCCATATTGAGGCAGGCCTGCGATCCCGGGACATGACCATGCCCGAGGAGATTAATCGCCTGGTGACCGACCGATTGGCTGATCTGCTACTGACGCCAGATAGGCTGTCCAGTGAAAATCTGCTGCAGGAAGGGGTACCAGAGGAGAAGATCCGGCTTGTGGGAAATATCATGATCGATACCCTGGAAGCCCAGCGGTCCAGGGCTGAGGCCCTGGACCCATATGAGATTGTTAGCCAGGCCCTGTTGCCGGGCCAGGCAGATTTGAGCCCAGAGCAGAAAAGATCTGTTCGGGAAAACCGATTTGCCGCCATGACCATGCACCGGCCATCCAATGTGGATGAGCAAAAGGTGCTGACTGCCATACTGGATTTTTTGATGGATGAAGTAGCCGCAGACATGCCCCTGTTCTGGCCGGTTCATCCCAGGGCACAGAAACAGATGCAGACCTTTGGTATTTGGAAAAGAGCCTTGGCCTGTGAAAATTTGGTACTCATGAATCCATTGAGCTACCATGAGCTGTTGCGGCTGAACATGGGTGCTCAAATCATGCTCACGGACAGCGGCGGACTTCAGGAAGAATGCTGTGTGTTGGGTACCCCCTGTCTGACCCTGCGCTGGAATACCGAACGGCCGGTTACGCTTAGAGATCACGGCGGGGCTTCAGTTTTGGTGGGAAACAAAATAGAAAGTATCCGTAACGCCTACCGAGACAATGTGGCAGCGGACTGCCGTTCTACCCGCCCCGAGTTATGGGATGGTCATACTGCAGAACGTATTGTAACCGAGTTGTTAAAATAAGTTAGCTCTATTTGGGATCAGGAACTGCTATGATGAAGCGCTTATTTGACCTCACCCTCTCTAGTGCCAGCTTGCTGGTGTTGGCTCCTGTACTTCTGCTTCTGATGTTGTTGGTTCGATGCAAACTTGGCGCACCCGTATTCTTCCGCCAAACCCGTCCGGGTAAAGGTGGTAAGCCCTTTGAAATGATTAAATTTCGTACCATGCGTGATGCCTATGACAAGGAAGGCAACCCACTACCGGACTCGGAGCGAATCACGCCTTTTGGTAGTTTTTTGCGTTCATCAAGCCTGGACGAATTGCCTGAATTGATAAATGTCTTGAAAGGTGAGATGAGCTTGGTGGGGCCGCGTCCCCTACTGATGGAATATCTGCCGCTCTATTCGTCTGAGCAGGCTCGCCGTCATGAGGTGCGCCCTGGAATTACTGGATGGGCGCAGGTGAACGGGAGAAACGCTCTTTCTTGGGAAGAGAAGTTCAAGCTGGATGTATGGTATGTGGATAATCGTTCTTTGTGGCTTGATATTAAGATTATCTGGTTGACTATCAGAAAGGTCTTATTTCGCGAAGGGATTAGCGCAGAAGGCGAGGTAACGATGCAAAAATTTTGCGGCAATGATGTGGGGAGTATCAAGCCATGAGCGGACGTTTGTTGATTCTTGGGGCCAGCGGTCATGGCAAGGTGGTGGGTGACTGTGCCTGTGAGATTGATGCCTGGAGTGAGTTGGTGTTTTTTGATGACCGCTGGGCTGAGCTGGCTGTATAGTGCTTTCACAAGGCTGGGGCGGCTAGCGGAGAAGTCGCCATGACTAGGTTTAATGGTTAAGAGGAGGAATAACAGAATGAGTAATATCTATGCGGTCTATGGTGCTAGTGGTTTTGGCCGAGAAGTAATGCCCTTGGCTAGAAAGATGTTACCAGGTGATAATGATGCGAAGCTTGTTTTTATAGACGATGGCAAGGCCGGAGAGATTTATAATGGATACGAAGTAATCGGATTTGAAAATTTCCTGCGGTCAGATCAAACTATTAAAAAAGTTTGTCTGGCAATAGCCGACTCATCAATACGCAAAGAGTTATTTGATAAGCTAGAAGAGAGTCAGGTTGAACACTGGTCAGTGTTTGCACAAAATGTTGTGATACTTGATGGGTGCCGAATTGGTGAAAATTCTGTTTTGGCTCCGTTCGTCACTCTTACGTCTAACATTTCTGTCGGTAAATCTTTCCATGCCAATCTCTATAGTTACGTTGGTCACGATTGCGTGATCGGTGATTTCGTAACATTTGCTCCGGGAGTGAAATGTAACGGCAATGTGAAGATTGAAGATAATGTCTACATTGGTTCTGGAGCAATCATCAAGCAAGGCAAACCAGGAAAGCCTTTGGTTATAGGCGAAGGCGCTGCGATTAGTATGGGTGCAATTGTCTCAAAAAATGTACCAGCCGGTGCTTTGGTCGTCGCAACGCCATCAAAAAAAATGCAAAGAAAGGAGAGGTTAGGAGGATGAGCGATTTTTCATGTAAGCCCGTATCACTTGATGAGATCAATGTTGGGATGACGGCCAGTTATTCTCAAACTATTACAGATCATGACATCAAGAATTTTGCGGGACTTTCCGGCGATTACAATCCTGTGCATGTTAGTGACGAATATATTCAGTCTTCACGATTCAGAAAGAGGGTAGTGCATGGTCTTATGCCCACGAGCTTTTTTTCTGGGATTTTTGGGATGCGATTACCTGGGCCGGGGTGTCTTTATGTCTCCCAGGCTATCGAATTCAAAAGGCCAATTTATATTGATGATACTGTAACTGCAAAAGTTGAAGTTATTGAGGTTGACCTAGTGACAAGGCACGTCAAATTCAGAACAACCTGCAGTGTCAAAAATAAAGTCGTAATCGACGGTTTGGCAGATATTTTTATTCCTAAGGATGTGTAGGTGCTGAGTACCCCCTTTTCCCCCTGGCCTTCCTTCACCAAAGAAGAGGCCGATGCCGTCAGCCGTGTTCTGCTTTCCAATAGGGTCAATTATTGGACCGGTAACGAAGGCCGGGAGTTTGAAAAGGAATTTGCAACTTGGTGCGGAACTGAGTATGCTGTGGCGCTCGCTAACGGCACCTTGGCTTTGGATTTGGCCCTTAAGGTGTTGGGTGTGGGTGCCGGTGATGAAGTGGTGGTTACGCCTCGCACCTTTATTGCCTCAGCCTCCTGCGTGGTGACAGCCGGGGCAGTACCGGTTTTTGCCGACATTGATGCCGATTCCCAGAATATTACTGCCGAGACGATCCGAGCCGTGCTCACCCCCCGCACCAAGGCAGTGATCTGCGTCCATCTGGCTGGCTGGCCTTGCGACATGGACGCAATCATGGACTTGGCTGCGGAAAATGGTCTGTACGTTATTGAAGATTGCGCCCAGGCCCATGGAGCACGCTATAAAGGTCGGCCGGTGGGTTCCATCGGCCATGTAGCAGCTTGGTCTTTTTGTCAGGATAAGATCATGACCACCGGCGGGGAAGGAGGGATGTTGACCACCAACCATCGGGAGTTGTGGGAGAAGGCCTGGGCGTATAAGGACCATGGTAAGAGTTGGTCAGCGGTATACGAGCGGCAGCATCCACTTGGATTCCGCTGGCTGCACGAATCATTTGGCACCAACTGGCGGCTTAGCGAGATGCAGGCGGCCATCGGTCGCATTCAACTGCGCCGCATGGCTGATTGGCATGCCCGTCGCAAGGCCAATGCCGAGCGGCTTGCCCAGGTCTTTTTAACTTTGCCTGCGCTGCGGATGCCGTTACCGCCGGTGGGTATGGAGCATGGTTGGTATAAGTTCTATGCCTTTGTTCAGCCCGAAGCGCTCCCTTACGGTTGGAGTCGTGATCGCATCATGGCCAAGATTAATGCTGCCGGGGTGCCCTGTTTTTCGGGATCTTGTTCAGAGGTGTATCTGGAGAAGGCCTTTGACGGTACAGGCTGGCGCCCTCTGGAACGTTTGCCCGTTGCCAGGGCCCTGGGGGAGACCAGTTTAATGTTTCTGGTTCATCCTGCGTTGACGGATGATGAAATCAAGAAGACTTGCAGGGTAGTGGCTGCGGTGATGAGCGGAATTGCCAACGAGGTCAAATAATGCAGGGAGTAGTTATTGGGCATTGAAGAAGGAGTCACGCTTGAAGATATTTTGAAATTAAAAGGGGTTAATGGTTGAACCAAGTGGAACCAGTGTCGCCTGAGATAATCGAATGGGTCGAACATGTAGTCCGTTTTTTCATTAATAATTTTAAAAGGTTGTTTAAGAAAATAATTTTTATGTTTATATTTGTTGACAATAAAAAAAAAATATGCTTTTATACTATATATTAAAGTTGTATAATAGAATGAATATATAATATAATTCATCCGATTTTTTCTTCATCATTAAGGAGGTACAGTGTTGGGGAAAAGCATAATTAAGGATGTATTTTTGTGATTATTCTCCATGCTCTACAGGTTGAACGGATTTTTAAACAAAGATAATATCATTTGAAGAGGAGGTAACATGAAAAAACTACACATAACGATTTTTTGGGCAAGCTTAATATCCCTTTTTTTTCTCTTTAGCACCAGTACAGTTTACGCAGAAGAATGTGCGAAGGCCATTATCAAGAAAGTGGGGGTTTCGCCTACTGAAACAGTAGACGCAACCCCATATTTAGTCCGTTTAGACTGTGAGGATCAGGACGAAGCTTGGTCTGGGGTAATTCCTTTTTATATAGGCACTGACCTTGGTGATTCAGGTTTAGCTACACTTCTAACATCCTATTCGTTGGGTAAATCCCTATGGGTTGAAGTTGGGGGTATAACACCTGGTTCATTAGTCACCGTTCTTTTTGTTAATGAGTGATCTAATCCGAAAATGCGCCTCATCTGTTTTTTTTAGAGGAGGCGCAAATATATTTTTCAAAGGAATTTTTTGTACGCTCATTACCGTTAGCCTATTGACTATTGGCCCCCTTTTTGAGGCTTTAGCTGAAGAAAAAGCTGACGTGGGATTACATTCAAGTGAGTCGTGGTTTGAACAAAAAATGAACCTTGATTGTAATGGTCGTGCCGTTGAAGAGGTTTTGAAGGAAGTTGCATCCTTTTTTAAAACCAAAATTATTTACCAGAGCAGAATGGCTAAGGTGCCAATTCATTGCAGCTACTTGAGTGTAACAGTGGAGGAAATTTTAAGGAGGCTATTCAAAGATCAAAATAACACCATACTACTTGGGCATGCCCCAGAGCGAAAGATCATTGTCCAAGTGTTTGGAGAGACAAAGTATAATATTGTTTCTAGTGATGGTTCTACAGGAACAGAAATTATTCCTTTTTTACCAAATATGACCAATGAAGATCTGGCTAGGTTGCATAAAGAACAGCTCAGGTTATACAAAAAGGAACTGGCTAATCCCGATGCGATAATTCCAGGTGTTGGAATTACAAGACAAGATCTCGCTACATTGCATAAAGAACAGCTCAGGTTATACAAAAAGGAACTGGCTAATCCTGAAGCGATAATTCCAGGAGTTGGAATTACAAGAGAAGAGCTGCGGGTTTTGCATCAAAATCAAATTCAGCAATATGAAATGCTAAAAAATGATCCTGATCAAATAATTCCAGGAACAAATATAACTCGACAACAACTACAGGAACTTCACCAAAAACAGTTAAAACTTTACGAGCAGAGCAAAAATGATCAAGATGAGCTGGATCCTTTTACGGGTTTAACTCGATCAGAACTCAAGAAGTTACACGAACAGCAAATTAGACGCTCTGATGACAGTGCGGACGGAAGAAGAGTAACGGGGCAAAAAAACGAATCTGCAAACATGTCGGAATAAATTGTAAAACGTCACTTAACGTGAAGTCGGCAAAACACATTACGCATGTTTCTTGTGACTACTTCAACTTACCCTGAGTAACCTCTCTAAGCTACCGTTAATTATTATTCCTTTCGTCAAATTCAACCTAAAAGGCGTAGCGATCATACCGTAAGGTTATCGCTTTGTAAGCACAGCCTTACTTTTGTAGACTTTTCTCCGTTGCTCACCAATAGCTAGAAATCTATCCTTTCCCAACTGTCCTTTCAAACAATTTATTGCTCTTCAAGTTTTTACCCAACATGGCTACCAACTTAAGGTGAGTCATCCTGCGAAATTAAGCAATTGCGTAGGTCGTTGCGCCCCCTGCTCATAGCGGGTTTTTGTCAAATTCAGAGTCCCTGAACCCAAAATTTTGTCCCGGTTTAAGTTGGTAGCCCAATTGTGCAACCTACCGCTACTATGGCTCCTGACGTTTCTTTATTATTAAATCATTAAATTTCATTATCCTTTTGCTTTAATTGAGAAAAAATAAAGACTCTGCCTCAAAAAACTAACAACAAAGAACGAATAACTAATGTTGAACATAACTGCAAATTTTCAAGCAGCTAAAGATAGAAACACCATACGGTGGTATCTCATGGAATTGGCCGAGACTCAACCGGTCAACATTATGATAATAACATTGTTCATGTTGGGATTACAGATCACAGCATTAAGTATGTTTACGTTCGGAGTAGCTGTTGTGCTATTGGTCGATTACAAGAAGATACTCTCAAGAACTTCAATTTTATTGTTCTTCTTTTTGATATATTTTCTTGGGGAAACATATCACAATAACATAATTACTTTTCCTGAATTTATAAAATATTTCATCTATTATTTTCTGTCTTATCAGTTAGGGGCCGCATCAATAATATTCAATACCGACAATAAGATATCAAATAAACAATTATTCTGCTTACTGTACGGTTTTTTTGTAGGATTTGTGGTTTATTTGATCATTAATGTATCATTTGTTGACCAATCTGATATAAGTTCAAATTTAGTGCGCATTTGTACCCCATCTTTTGGCATAATGAGAAGGACAGCAACCACATATTATTTGTCTCCGCTAATTGTTCTTATTCCAGTATCAATCTATTATTATGCGAATATTTTTCGTCATGTAAGAAAATATTTTTTTGAATTTGTAGTATTGGCAACTATAACAAGTGCATCGTTATATTTAACAATAATAATGGATAGAGTTGAGCCATTAGCGATGTTATTACTAGTATCAATAATCTTTGTAATCAGCTTTATATTAAATCGTAAATGGTCAAATGTCGTTGTGTCACGGGTATATAAAATGGCAATTATATTAGTTTCAGTAGGTGGAATATATTGGTTGATTTTTAATACAGATATAATCACCAAAATTGTTGACGGTGTTACTAATAGCATTCGGTTTAATTTATGGTGTGCTGGTATTGATTCTTTAATTAAGTACCCGTTAGGAGGTTGTAATAATTGCCTGATTCGTGAGTATGGACAAACTAGCATATATGCCCATAATATGTGGCTGGACGTTGGAAGGAATGGAGGAATTATTTCAATTTTATTACTATTATTTTTTCAAATAGCGCATATTAAATATGTCTGGAAAATAATTAATTATCCAGAGATCAGTGAGTTTTTAAAAAGTTCGCTTTTGATTTTAATTTTCACCTTAATGATGAATTATTTTGTAGATCCAATCTTTGAGGAAGCCCCAATTTTTTCAGGAGCTTCTGGTTTTGCCAAGTCTTCTTTTGTTTATATTATGTACGGTTTTTTTCTTTCAGGGTTGTTAAAGAATTTTGCATTAGCAATTTCTGATGGAACAAAGCATGCTGAAAAAGTGTAATTTTTTTTCTAAATAAAAACATGAATATGTCAAGTGATAATCAAGATAGATCCACCACCAACACGTTGTTTTTTTACTTGTTTAAGTTTGCCGAGACGAAACCTGTCTGCTTTTTAACACTTACTTTATTCGTCCTTGGCCTGCAATTAGGACACTTAAGTATGTTTTTATTTGGAATAGCCGTTCTGCTATTGGTTGATTATAAAAAAATAATTACGACCACCTCAGTGCTGTTATTTTTGTTTTTGGTATGTTTTCTTTCGACGAGATGTTTTCACGGTGAGGTTAATTTTTCTCACATGGTAGAAAGTCTTTTCTATTACTTTTTTGCTTACCAATTAGGAGCAGCTTCATTAATATTTAACACTGAGCATGCTGTTTCAAATAGGAAAATTTTCTATCTTATATATGCTTTCTTTCTGGGTTCATTGGTTTATGTCGTGCTCAATTTTATATTTTTTGATCAATATGGTTTGGATCCGAACCTCTTACATGTTGCATGGCCACGTAAAGAACTTATTCCAACAACCGAGGTGTCTGATTTATTGTCACCGTTATTAGCCTTGGTACCAATGACACTCTATCATTACAAAGACATTTTTATTAAAAGAAAAATATCCTTTCCTGAATGCATTTTATTTGTAGTTGTTATTGGTACAGCATGCCTTTTAGTAGTGGAGATGGAACGTCGCGGACCTATAGTCGTGTTCCTCGTTATTTTTATCTTGTTTTTGGCAAAAATTATATGGGAAACAGCAAGGTTAAATAATGGAGTCAATCTCACCAAAGCTCTCGTTTTGTTGTTAATTGTCGGTTTAGTTGTATATATTTTGGTTAATATTCCTACATTCGATAGATTTATTAATAAGGGAATAGAAAACAGTCCACGCTTTAAATTATGGCATGCCGGTAGTCTGAGTTTATTTGAATATCCTTTTGGTGGTTGTAATGATTGTTTGATAACTGAATACAATCAGTGTAGTATGTACGCTCATAATATGTGGTTGGACGTTGGAAGAGAAGGTGGAATTATTTCGTTAGCATTGCTATTGTTGTTCCAGGTATCTCACCTAAAATATGTTCGTATAATTTATAACTACTCTGCCTTCAGTGGTTTACTGAAAAATTCAATAATTGTTTTGGTCTTAGTGTTTATAATGCAATGTTTTTATGAGCCAATTTTTAATTATAGATACGCTTATAATTCGTATATTTTTTTGTTTCTTGGGATCCTCAAGAACCTGGCAGATTCTATCCTGAAAAAATCAAACGAAGGGTTAGTATGATAGCCTTTTTCTCAAAAAAATTGTGCAACCAATACCTGTGTTAGAAACTTTAAACAAAATATTAAAGGTGCAACTATTTGAAAGCAAAAATATTTCAGTGCCTGATTTCTGAACTTTTGTAATCAATTAGCTATTTTTCAAATAAAAAGAAAAGACTTGCAAAGTTAACTGTGTTGTGTATTTTTATAAAATTGTAAAAGTTCAAAAAACAGTGACCGAACCTCTCAGGACTTGTGAGCAGGGAGAGTAGTAGAGCAAAGCATCGTTTTTATGTGTTTTCAGGAAAACGAGTGCTCGCTAGAGTTCATTGATGACTAGTGATTTTTTTTTACTCAAGCACAAGAAAAGTGTGTTGAAACGAACCTGATATAAGGACGATAAATTAAGTATTTAATGGTTTTCTGGCGAAAACGTATCTCTTTGATTTATCGTCAAGAACAGCACTTCGTTTCAATACCCTTAAGAAATACAGAAAGACCATGGCGAGTGAAACTACAGTGACAAAAGCTTCAGATGAAAAGTGGGATTTAATCCTCAAACCGAAAACCGGGTGGTTTGATATTGATCTTGAGGAGCTGTGGCGATACCGTGATCTAATTGGCATGTTTGTAAAACGGGATTTTGTTACGCTCTATAAGCAGACAATCCTCGGCCCACTCTGGTATATAATCCAGCCGCTGTTCACAACGTTGGTCTTCACCATTATTTTTGGAAGGGTTGCCAAAATTCCGACGGACTCGCTTCCTCCTTTTCTCTTCTATATGGCTGGAAACGTCATGTGGGGCTATTTTTCACAATGTTTAACAACTACATCCAATACCTTTAACACCAATGCGACGATATTTGGAAAAGTATATTTTCCGAGACTTACCGTGCCATTGGCAACCGTCATTGTGAATTTCCTGCAGTTTGCCATACAGCTGCTTCTTTTTCTGGGATTTTATTTCTATTTTATGGTGAAGGGGGTGCCAATCCAACCGACGTGGTGGATTTGTGCTTTGCCTATACTCCTCTGTCAAATGGCACTGCTAAGCTTTGGCCTGGGAATTTTACTGTCATCAATGACGACTAAATACAAAGATCTTAAGTTTGCCATGGCTTTTCTGGTACAGCTCTGGATGTATGCAACACCTATCGTATATCCTTTAAGCCAAATTCCAGACTGGCTGCTACCATACTATATACTTAATCCAATGGTAGCTCTTGTGGAGAGTTTTCGATTCATGTTTTTTGGCACAAGCGCAATTCAGCTGAGCCAAATAGCGGTCAGCTGGTCGGTAACCTTGCTTATTGTTTTTGCGGGTGTGGTACTTTTCAGCCGTATTGAGAAAACCTTTATGGATACCGTTTGATTTTACTGAGTCATCAATTGTTGTGTGAATTTTTATAAAACTTACAAGATATCATTATTATACAATCTTTAATCCCTGAACCATGCCTGTCATTAAAATAGAAAACCTCTGGAAAGAGTATCGCCTTGGTGTCATAGGCCATGGAACATTAACTCATGATCTGCAGTCCTGGTGGGCTAAGGTGCGTGGAAAGGAAGATCCAAATTCTAAAATCACCCCCATGCTGGCTGGGCAGGAAAAACAGATTGAGGGAGATCGGTTTTGGGCATTGCGTGATATCAACCTAGAGGTAAAGCAAGGTGAAATACTAGGTATTATCGGAAAGAATGGGGCTGGCAAATCAACGCTATTAAAAATTCTCTCCCGTGTGACTGCTCCTACCAAAGGGAATGTAAAAGTAAAAGGCAGGATTGCAAGCCTTCTGGAGGTTGGTACTGGTTTTCACCCTGAACTTACAGGGCGGGAAAATATTTTCATGAATGGCGCTATCCTTGGTATGTCAAAACAGGAAATTAAGGCTAAGCTTAATGAAATAGTTGATTTTTCAGGAGTTGAGGATTTTATAGATACACCGGTGAAACGGTACTCATCAGGAATGCATGTGCGTCTTGCTTTTGCTATTGCAGCGCATCTTGATCCCGAGATTTTGATTATCGATGAGGTGCTGGCGGTAGGTGATGCTGAATTTCAAAAGAAATGCTTGGGAAAAATGCAAGATGTCAGTAAGACAGGTCGAACAATATTGTTTGTGAGTCATCATATGGCAGCGATTGAAAAACTGTGCTCAAGATGCTTGGTAACAGCTTATGGCACAACTAGCTTTGATGGTGATGTTAAAGAGGCGATTAGCTTTTATCTCCGCTCAGCAGAACGGATATTTAATAGTAGAGTCTTGCCAGAAAATATTAAACGTACCGGCAATAAAGAAATTGTCTTTACAGGTTGTGCTGTGGAGGATGAAAAAGGAAATCAGTTGGAAGCAGTTGCTTCAGGCAAATCAGTTATACTTGCTTTTGATTATAAAATTAATAGCAACAAGCCTTCTTTAAAGAATGTTTGTTTAGGCTTCTCTATTCACGGAAGCCTCGGAGAGACACTCTCTATCTTATACAGTGACTTTTCTGGTGTTACTTTTTCGGATATTCCTAAAAAAGGAACCTTTCGATGTCGTATTGAAGATTTTCCTTTTTCAGAGGGGAAATACATGGTTGGAGCACGCTTGATGGTTGGAAGGATAGAGGCTGATTGGCCACATGAGCCGATTGGAAGTATAAATGTGCAGGCCGGAGATTTCTATGGTACGGGCAATGTACCTCATAGTGGTGTCGGTCCAGTATTACTTCGAGGAAGCTGGGAAAATTTAGCTTGAAAAGTTGAGATCCATGATGAAATCATTAAGTATTGATAGGTTTATATCCCGTATCAAGAAAGCTGTGGCTATTTTCCTGTTTCCAAATAATTACCGTATTTATGATAAAAAAATATTTGGTTATCATAATTTGTCCTTTTCTCAGGAAGGGGAGGATATGATTCTTTCTCGACTCTTTGAAGGAAAAAATAAGGAAGGGTTTTACGTTGATGTCGGTGCACATCACCCGCAGAGGTTTTCGAATACGTATTATTTCTATCTGAGAGGGTGGCGGGGTATAAATATTGATCCTCTACCTGGAAGCATGAAGAAATTTAAAGATATAAGACCATTTGATATCAACATTGAATGTGCAATATATGAAAACGAAGAAGAATTAATATATTACCAGTTCAATGAACCGGCACTGAATACTTTCACAAAGGAGTTAGCAGATCAAAGGGGCACTATGGAGCAATATCATGTAGTAGATCAAAAAAAGGTATTGTGTCGTCGTTTAGAGGATATTTTAGATGAGTATATGCCTCAGGGGCAATATATTGATTTTTTAAGTGTGGATGTTGAGGGATTTGATTTAGGAGTACTTCGTTCTAATAATTGGGATAAATATAGACCTTATGTAATATTAGTTGAAGATCTAGAGGAAAGAGTAATTAATAAACAACTAGATTCTCCTGTTAATAGTTACTTGCAAATTCAAGGCTATGATTTGTATGCCAAAGCCCTGAATACACTTTTTTTCGTTATGAAGGATGAGCAACTGTTAAAAGGACAAAAGAATTGAATTCTCCATTGCTTTTTTTAGTATTTAACCGACCAGGCACAACAAAACGAGTTTTTGAAGCAATACGACAAGTCCAGCCTTCAAGGCTGTATATTGCTGCAGACGGTGCTCGCCCTGAGAAAGCAGGGGAAGACGCAAGAGTTCAGGAAGTACGCTCTATTGTAACTAATATTGATTGGGACTGTGAGGTGAAAACCCTTTTTCGCGATAAAAACCTAGGCTGTAAGATGGCTGTCAGCAGTGCGATAACTTGGTTTTTTGAACATGAGGAAGAAGGAATAATACTTGAGGATGATTGTGTACCTGACCCTAGTTTTTTTCCTTTTTGTCAGGAACTGTTAGAGAAGTATCGATATGACACTAGGATCATGATGATATCAGGAAATAATTTTCAGGGTGGTCAAAAGAGGACTGGTGAAAGTTATTATTTTTCACGTTTTCCACATGTTTGGGGCTGGGCTACATGGAAAAGGGCTTGGAAATACTGGGATGGAGATCTTGGAAAATGGCCAGCAATAAAAGCAAAGGGATATTTGACCGATATTTTTGGCGGTGATATAAATGTCGTTCAGTTCTGGCATGGTATATTTGAACGAATGCATAATAAAGAAATTGATACTTGGGATTTTCCCTGGGTTTTTGCTTGTTTAACCCAGAGTGGGTTTACAATCCTACCAAGTACAAATCTTGTTTCAAATATTGGTTTTGGGGATGGTGCTACGCATACTAAAAATGATAAAGATTCTGCATCATGTATTAATCAGTCTAAGATTGAGTTTCCCTTAAAGCATCCTGAAATCGTAATCCGAGATCAAATCGCTGATAAATATACAGAGGCTAATCACTTCAATATCCCGACTGAAAGCATATTGAGTTTGGTCAGAAAATTAGGCGTTATTCTAATAAATCGAATTCTTAAGAAAAATTGTTAAAAAAGTGACGAGTTTTGGGTTGACATTTCGAGCTTATCCCAACGCTGTGGATTCTCCAATTCCAGCTTAAACATTATATTTCAATAACAAATATTGAAATTCATGGGTGAGATAGATGGGGAGAGACTGTCTGATTTGCAATTGTAAGCAAGAGATGCTTTTTAGAACAAAAGTTCTTAATAAATACACTATATCATATTATAAATGTAATAATTGTAAATTTATTAATACTGAAGAACCTTTTTGGCTTGAGGAAGCCTATGGCGATGCTATTGCTTCTCTAGATATTGGGCTAGTGAGTCGTAATCGCAAGCTAGAGCCTATTGTTACTGATATAATATATCGATATTTTAATAAAAATGGTATATTTCTTGACTATGCTGGTGGATACGGTCTGTTTGTCAGAATTATGCGTGATAATGGATTTGATTTTTTTCGGCATGATGTTTTTTGTCAGAATTTGTTCGCTCAATTTTTTGATATTGAGAATTTTATGCAAGATTCAAAATTTGAGTTGATTACCGCCTTTGAGTTTCTTGAACATTGTAAGGATCCCTTATCTGAAATGACCAGACTATTGTCAATGTCTGATTCAGTACTTTTTTCTACGTCACTTCATAAAAAAAACATAACTTCAGTAAACGATTGGTGGTATTTTGTGCCTGAAACCGGGCAACATATCTCATTCTTTTCTATAGAAACCCTGGAGAATATGGCACGGAGTTTAGCCGTACAATTTTATACAAATGGGCATGATCTACATCTGTTTACAAGACAAAAGTATTATAATTTCTGTTTTCAAAAGAAATACAGAATACTTGATGTCATAATAGAAAAAATTGTTTCTTATCTTGGGAAAAGGACCAAAAAAAACAGGCTAGAGCAGCAAAAATACTTTATTGGGAAAGATTATCAATATGTCAAAAAAATACTTGGTAACCAAAAAAGTAAAAATTCTTCCAATGAAAAGTGAATTAAAACCTATAAAGGGTGTTGAAACGATAGTAATATAATAACGATAAATCAATTAGTGGTTTTTAAGTGAAGTGCTTATACTGTTGATCTTTCGTTTGAAATAACACTTCGTTTCAGCATCCTTTAAAACAAAGTATTAGTGGGTGAGCACCAGAATTTGTTTATTTCATCGTAGAAAACCACCCCCTCTGGGGGTGGTCAGAGTTCAACGGCTCTGCCGGTTGAACAGCCATTTTTGGCAAAGGTGCCGGTTATGATAGAAAATACATTTTTATTAACCGATCAAT
>NZ_JALAAI010000049.1:0-25495 GCF_052785085.1 Candidatus Electrothrix sp. | reverse complement strand
GATCTGTTGCGGTGTACCGAGGCGGTCGCTGATAACGTAATACACCCCGGCCTGCGTGCCGTGCAGTTTCAGTGCAACGAGGTTGCCGTTTTGGTAGATATAATCCCGGAGCGGGGTGCCGTCACCAACGGTTTCGGCGATCAGGCGGCCCTGGAGGTCGTAGTGGAAATGGGTGGTTGTGCCGGAGACGGTCTTTTTCACCCGTCTGCCAAAGGGATCATAGGCGTATTCCGCAACGGTCGTCGCATCCTGCTCGACTTTGATCAGTCTGCCCAGTGGGTTGTAACTGTATGTGTACACCCCGTCCGAGGTGATTCTGCCGCTATTGTCGTGGACATAGCTGCGCACGGAGCTGTCCGGGCGGGTGACGTAGTTCAGGCGGTTATTACCGTTTACGGTCACGTATTCGGTGCGGCCTCGGGAAATCTCCGGTTCTGTGATACCGTCAATGGATTTCACGCTGCCGTCAGGGTAATATTCATACTGATAATCAAGCACCTGTGCGTTGATCCGGCTGATGCGGAAATAGCCGTCCGCATAGCTGCGGTCCACAGTGAGCAGGTTGTTGCCGAAAACAAAATCCTCTTCCGGGCCAAAGGGAAGATAGCTCAGGTTTTGCGTCGCAGTCTGTCCGTCAATCAGGATGGCGGAGATATCGCCGTTGTCATACCGTTGCACCGTGACCTGCGTACCAGTCGGGTAGGTGATGCCGGTGATTTCATTGCGGTCATTGTACGCATACACGGTGTGATAGGCGATACCGTCCGTTGTTCTGCTTTCACGGGTGACATTGCCGAGGGCGTTGTACTGCCAGGATATCCCGCCGCCAGCATCGGTGAGAGAAGTCAGACGGCCTTTGCCGTGCAGGGCAGCAGCTTCGTCATAAGTGAAGGTGAGATTCTGCGCTGTATCCGGTGGGTTGAAGGAAACCGTGAGAGGGCGGTTCAAAGCATCGTAGGTGTACTGCACCGTTGTGCCGTCCGCATCAATGCGCGAGGTCAGATTGCCTGCTGCATCGTAATCGTAGGACGTTGCACCGCTGTCCTGGGAAACCCGGTTCCGCAGCCCGCCAAAATCGTCAGAGCTGTAGGTCGTGACTGCATTTTCCGGATCAATCGCCTGCGCCGGATTATCAGCGCTGTCATAGCCGAACTGCGCCACTCCGGTATCAGGCCGGGTCTCCTGCGTGAGCCGGTTCAGGGCATCGTAGAGAAACGCCGTTGTTCTGCCCAGGGCATCGGTCAGCGCGGTGAGATTGCCGTTCGCGTCGGTCTCCCGCAGGATAAAGGTTCCGTCCGGGTTGATACTTTTTCGCAGCCGGTTGAAGGCATCATACTCATAGCTCAGAGACCGTTTCAGCACCCCGCCGGGATCATGATGCTCTTCCGAGAGCAGATTCCCTTCGCTGTCGTATGAGAACTCCTGAGTGTTGCCGAGCTGATCTTCAACTGTTTCGACCAGATCAGCCGCAGTATAGCTCAGGAAAATTCGGTTTTTCAGGCCGGGCGGGATGATTTCCGTGAGATTGCCGACCTTGTCGTAGCTGTAGGAGGTGATTTTTCCGTCAACGGTTTTGCCGGTCAGACAACCCCGTGGATCATAAGCGAGCTGCGTGATGACACCGTTTGCATCGGTTATCTGTCCGGGCTGCCCGAAGTTATTAGTTGCCTTTAAAAAATGGGATTATCTTGAACAATAACGGGTAAGGTGTATGTATCTGTCCATTATTGTCAAATTTCATTACACAGATTTTTCCGGCATTATTACCGTCAGCATAAGCTATATAAGGGGTATCGCCTAAAAAAGTAAGGCTAATCCAGTGAGCTTCTCCTGATGAAAAGCCGGGCTTACCGACGTAACGCCAATTACTCCCGTTAAATTTGATCACACTGGCTTTTTCTTCGTTTGCATCATCTAGAAAGGCAAGATAGGGGATGCCGTCAGAGAAGGCTATGCCGGTATAATGACCAACATAGCCCGTAAAAATATCACCTATAGGAATCCAGTTATTGCCGTCAAACTTCATCACGCTTATTCTAGAATTAGAATATAGCATTCCGCCGTTAGAATAAGCCAGATAGGGAACATTTCCAGAAAAAGCAAGGCTGATATTATAAGCCGGTTCGATAGAAAAGCCAGCATTACCAACTTGCACCCAAGAGTTACTGTCAAATTTCATTACGCTGGCCTTTCCTGAGTTACTGCTGTCATGATATGCTACATAGGGGACATTGCTTAAGAAAGACAGATTCGTGTGCATGGCATTTCCAGCAGAAAATCCGGCATTGCCTACTTGAACCCATTGATTACCATTAAATTTCATGACATTAGCTTTTCCTGGAGTAGCAAGATCATAACCGGAATACGCCACATAAGGAACATCGTCGGAAAAGGCGAGACTGATAAAGTGAGCACTTTCAGCAGAAAAACCAGCGCTGCCCAGTAGTACCCAATTGGTACCGTCAAACTTCATTACACTTGCCTTATTTTCATTGGCACTATCAAGAAAGGCCACATAGGGAATATTATTAGAAAAAGCAAGACTGGTATAAGCCGCAGCCCCTGATGAAAAACCGGCAGCACCAACCTGAGCCCAATTGCTGCCATCAAACTTCATTACACTTGCTTTCCCTCCGTTACCGTCATCAATATAAGCGACATAAGGGATGTTACCGGAGAAAGCGAGGCTGATAAACCTACTCCTGTCAGCTGAGAAACCCGGCTTGCCGACATAATTCCATGCAGCCTGCACAGAGTGGGGAGAAAAGAAAAATATACAATATGTTAGAACAAAAAAACTCCAAAAAGGATAATTCCTTCTGGAAGAAAGAAGATATTTCGCTTTCTTCCAACTTAACAGATTTCTTCGTAAATATAGTGAGAAAAAAAATAGTGCCTGCCTCATTTCAGTTCACCTCTGTCTGTGAATATTTGTCGAGTACATTTCCCTGTTAACGAAAACGGGGCAATCTGTCAATACAAATTAAAGGGAAGAACAGGCAGTTTGGGAGAGGAGATAACCAGCGATCTGTGAAATTTCATTGCGGCGCAAGGAAATTTATGGGGCTGCCTTTCTTTTTTTGAGCAAGATTTTTTTAAGAAGAGCGCAAGGGAAATAGAGTAACCCCCTATTCCTGTACATCATAAGCTATGATATCGCGGAGAGCAAAGAGGCTGTGTTGCAATACGTTCGGGTGCCTCAGTCCTGATCATGCGTCTTTCAGATTTAGTGAAAATATGCTATTGATAAAGAAGAATATAACTCCGTAGCTCTAAACTCCACCAAGCAAGATGATTTACCTTGTATAACTTCTGCGAGGAAGCACCTATGAATACTGCCGATCAATCAAAGAAAAAAAAACAGCAAGATCGTTCAGCAACTGTTTCCCGGCTGAAAACAATGAAAACCTACCTTGCCAGCCTCATGGATGAAGCTGACTCAGCCAAGCTTATGCATTGTAGCCCGGCCATTATTGAGCCGATCTTTAACGGCGCAACCATGATGAACCCGGCCTCGCTGTTCCTGAACACCGGTTCAGCAGAGGATATGGATTATATTCGTCGCCAGGCATTGAATCATAATGAAGAATTTTCCCTGGCAACTTCGGGACACACCTGCCATTTTGATGGCCCTAAGGATCAGGGCCGTGATACAGCGAATACCAAATATCTTGCTCACTCTGCGACCCCAATCAGCTCGCTCCAGCAAAAGCTTGAACACCGGGCAGGCCTGGTTGAAGTGCGTACCATCATGGATGATCTCATGGTTAATAAGGAAATGATTGTCTCCTTTATCTCCCGTGGCCCTATTGGCAGCCAGGTTTCCGACCCCACCCTTCAGATTACAGATTCCTATTACGTCATTCATAGTGAATACCTGCTGTATCGCATGGTTGACCCGGAAACCTTTTCCCGTGATGTGGAGGAAAAAGGCTACCTCTTTATCAACTATCATAGTGCGGGCGAATTGACAGCTGACCATGTCTCTGCCCATCTTGAGCAGCGGCGTATCTATATGGATGTGGAACGTTTCCATTCCTACAGTGCGAATAACCAGTACGCTGGCAACTCCATTGCTCCCAAAAAGATTAATCACCGTTTTGCCAATATGAACAATCTGCGCCGTCATTTTGGCACGCGGCTGGATGAACATATGTTTATCACAGGCTTTGCCGTTGATGGCGACATGGTGTATTTTGCCGGAGCCTATCCCAGTGGTTGTGGCAAGACCGGAACCGCTATGACCGGAGATGCCCTGATCGGTGACGACTTGGCCAAGATCTTTATTGATAAGGACAGCGGTGAGGTACGGGCTGTTAACCCGGAAAAAGGTATGTTCGGGATTATCGAAGGCGTGAACCGGCAGGATGACCCGGAAACCATGGATGTACTGGAACGGGAAGGCGAAGAGGTTATTTTTTCCAACTTACTGATCCATGCACAAAAACCGTTCTGGCAGGGTTGTGACTATGAGTTGCCGGAAACAGGACGCAATTTCGCAGGTAAGTGGAGCAAGGACTCTGGTCAGCCTATGTCCCATAAAAATGCCCGTTTTACCATTTCTCTGGATACACTGGCTAATTATTCTCCGGCAACGGAAAATCCTGAAGGCGTCAAACTCAGTGCTCTGGTCTTTGGCGGGCGGGATTATACCACCATGCCCACCATTATTATGGCCCATGACTGGATGAACACGATTGTGCATGGAGCCATTATCCGGTCTGCAACCACTGCCACAGAGCTTGGTGCTGATGGCAGTGAAAAACGTTCTCCTTTTGCCAATGAGGCTTTTTTCCCTGGTCCGCTGGGACAGTATATCAGCCATTATAAGGCCTTTGGAGAAAATCCAGCTCTTAACAAAGATTGTCTTCCCAGTGGTTTTCAGGTCAATTACTGGCTTCATAAAAAAGCCCGCCGTGCCCTTGCCCCTGGCGAAGAGGATGGGCTGCTGGGCGAAAAACAGGACACCCAGGTCTGGATGCGGATCATGGCCCTGATGCATCAGGGAAAGGTAGAAACCATCTGGACACCTATCGGATGCATTCCCAAATACCATGATCTGGAGCAGCTCTTTAGCGAGTTACTTGGCAAGGAATACAGTGAAGAACTCTATACCTATCAATTTTCCCTGTATATTGAAAACCTGATTCGCAGGATTGATATGTCCCTTGAAGAATTTGCTAAAGAGCATGGCATGCCGGAAGAATTTTTCCATACCCTTGATACCTGGAGACGTGATTTACGCGCTTTGGAATCTCTTGTCGGGCCAGTGGTCACCCCGGCACAGATGATAGAATACGCTGCTGCGCATATGGTCTGAGTATTACCAACGCAGCTGGCAAAGTCCAGCATTTTTCAGGTTTGGCCCCGGTCAGCAAGCCAGGGGAATGGAGCCTTTTAACGAAAAATTTCAAATACTTTTTATGGATATATGAAACATGCTTTTTTTGATACATAGATCAGGAAGACAACCCAAGACTGCTTTTCGCGTCATCCTCCGACATCCCTGAAGCGACAAGGGCCTGTACCGCTCTGTCCAGGGCCCTGTCCTTCTCCGCCAAGACTTTTGCATTCTCCGCCAGAGTTTTTGCGTTCTCCGCCAAGGCTTCATCCTTTTCAGCGAGAGCTTTATTTTTCTCCTCAAGAGCCTTTTCCCGCTGTATCACGGTACGTTCCAGCGATTCCAGCTCGTCAAGGATATCATCTTCCAGGTCCATTGTCTCGCAGACATCCTGTTCAGCCCCGGCCTTGACAAGGCGGCGGATCACTCTCTGGAATTCCTCTGGATAGTCTGCCTCGTCCAGATTCAAAAAATGCCGACTGTCGGATGTCTGCTGGCTCTGGTCGAAGATGCTGAGGAGCACCTCCAGGTCGTTGCGGCGTTTTTCCCTGAGTCTGGGGATCTGGATGACATAGCTGTCGTGGGTGAGACTTTCTATGAATTCCTCTCTGGCCGTCAATTCCTTCTGGGTAACGGCATCAATATAGCTGCGTTCCACCTTTATCACAGGACTCGTCGTATGTTCCAGGGGGTGTCCCAGGAAGTAGATACAGATGATGGGCAGGGCCTTTTCTCTGGCCCCCCGTCAGCCTCATACACGTTGTTCTGATCCTGATAATGCCCGCCCAAATACTTGCGGAACCGCATGATATCTGTAGGCAGCTTGGCCTTCTGGATCTCAATCAGAACCAGTCTGTGGCTTCCGTCCGCCTGTCGGATCTTAGCGGAAAAATCAATCCGGAACACAGTGAGGTTGAGTCCGATCTTCTTTCTGAACTCGGTCGGTCTGAGATCAAGGGCTTCGACCTCCTGATCAAGGATTTTGGAGAGGATCAGTCTGGCGACCCGCATGTCGTCCATCAGGTATTTGAAAACAACGTCGTATATCGGATTGGCTGCTCGCATGGTTGCTCTCTCAGTTGTCGGTACATCCTGAAAACAGGATTTTTCAGATCAGGTCTAACACACTGTACTTGATAGCGGAAACAGGTGCAATGCAGATTTCTCAGAAAAACAGCCGCTGTCTCTCGGTAATGGAGGGAGAGTTTGGCCTGAGTACCCCTGAATCATCTAGGGCAGCTCATCCTTTTTTCTTGTGGAATATCCTTTCCTCTGAGAGAATGTCGTGTTACTCTCACGGCATGAAGATACATGAGACCATCACATTCCTCGGTTCTAATAAAATATTTATTATTGGTGCGTTGCTTATTTTTGCATTATCATGTTATGAGGAAGGAGTTTCTACAGCAAAAACAGTGTTTTCCTCTGAGCAACAGACGTTGGATACAAAAATCGCTCCATCCCCCAGCCTGGAAAACCGTTTGGTAAATAGTGCAACATGTGGTCGATCCTGGAAAAAGCCCCTTGCGCAAATCCACGGCAAAATACGCAATGTTGAGTACAGAACCCCGCCTTTTACCGGACGCAGGGGACTGCATCTTGATGTGGAACAAGACAATAACATACAAGTTGTGGTTCATGTTTACCCGGAAATGCTCATAGCAAGATGCCCTGCTGTCTTTCAGTTTACAGTGGGTGAGACCGTGACTGTGGAGGGCTCTGAATTCTTCACCGGCAGAGGAGGGATACAGCAAAATATCTGTGCAGCAAAAATCGCCCGAAAAAAAAATGTATTAGCCATCCGTGATCCTGTGACTGGCCAACTTGAGCGGCAATTATGCTGCCAGGCAATATGCGAAACAAACTGCACAGGCCTTCCCCCTTTGTGTGACCTGATGTGTATGGGAAACTGCCAGAAGAGAACATTAAAAGCAGTTTTTCAGAGGCTTCCTTTTTGCCCATCCTGCGACAAAGAGTATGCAACAGGCACCTCCTTTGGCCCCTGATAATAATTACTCCTCCCTTTTTTTAGAGGGGGGACAACACAATATATTTTAACGAAAAACAGAGAGAGCTATGGGTTTTCAATGCGGCATTGTCGGTCTGCCCAATGTGGGAAAATCAACTATTTTTAATGCCTTAACAGCAGCAGCCATTGAAGCTGCAAATTATCCTTTTTGCACAATTGAACCCAATGTAGGTGTTGTGCCGGTACCGGATAAACGACTGGATATATTGGCTGAATTAGCCAAAACCCGCAGCAAAGTTCCCACCCAGATGGAATTTGTTGATATTGCCGGTCTGGTCAAAGGGGCCTGTCAAGGTGAGGGCCTGGGCAATCAGTTCCTTGGTCATATCCGCCAGGTGGACGCGATTCTCCATGTTGTCCGCTGTTTTGAGGACGATAATATTGTTCATGTGGACGGCTCCATTGATCCTATCCGGGATCTGGAAGTCATCACCATGGAACTTGTTATGGCAGACCTGGACACGGTGAGTAAACGCCAGAAAAAAGCAGCAAGCCAGGCAAAATCAGGGGATAAAAAATGTATCGCAGAAGCCGCCTTTTTGGAGCAACTGCAGAACCTGCTTGATGAAGGTAAGCCGGCCCGAATGATGGAAACAGAATCCGAGCAACAGCAGGAGCTTATGCGTGATCTCTGCCTGTTGACCACAAAACCGGTCCTTTATGTGGCTAATGTCAGCGAGGAAGATATTGCTGATGGGAATGATTTTGTTACCCGGCTCAAGGAAGTCGCTGCCCAGGAAGGGGCCTCTGTGGTCACGATTGCCGGGGCTATTGAGCAGGAACTCAGCCTGCTGGATGCAGAGGAGCAGCAGGAGTTCCTTGCCGACATGGGCATGGAAGAACCAGGGCTCCATCGTCTGATCCATGCTGGTTATGATCTGCTGGGGTTGATCACCTATTTCACTGTGGGGGAAAAGGAAACCAGGGCTTGGACCATCACCCAAGGAACCCGTGCTCCGGGAGCAGCCGGAAAGATTCATACTGATTTTGAGCGGGGTTTTATCCGGGCTGAGGTTATTGCCTATGAGGATTATGTGGCCTGTGGCTCTGAGTCTGCGGCCCGTGATAAAGGGGTTATGCGTTCAGAGGGGAAGGAGTATGTGGTCAAGGATGGGGATTGTATTTTGTTTCGGTTTAATGTTTGATATGATTAATATAATAATATGGGCCTGCATGCAGGCTGCTCGTGTTAGATAAGAAAATTGGAGCAGTTACTATGGAACATGAAATAGCCAAAGCCAAGGTACTTATAGAATCCTTACCCTATATACGTGAGTTCAACCATAAAACAGTGGTGATCAAATACGGCGGTCATGCAATGGTGGACGAGGAGCTGAAGAAAAATTTTGCTCTGGACGTTATTCTGCTTAAATATATCGGCCTGAATCCGGTGGTGGTTCACGGCGGCGGACCGCAGATTAATGAATTTCTGCAAAAAATGCAGATTACCTCCAACTATATCCAGGGGATGCGGGTCACGGACGGCCCGACTATGGATGTGGTGGAGATGGTTCTGGTGGGCAAGGTGAATAAGGAGATCGTCGGCCTGATCAATCATTACGGCGGCAAGGCCGTAGGACTTTCCGGGCGGGACGGTGATCTTGTCCAGGCAAAAAAGATGAAGGTGCCTGGAAAACCGGAAACAGAGAATGCTCCACCGGAACTCATTGATCTTGGCCGGGTGGGCGAGGTAACTAAGGTAAACCCTGAGATTCTTGATACCCTGGACAGGCAGGACTTTATCCCGGTTATCGCCCCGGTTGGCGTCGGGGATGATGGACAGGCCTATAATATTAATGCTGACTTGGTGGCTGGAGCCATTGCTGCGGAGCTGGATGCTGCCAAGCTCATTCTGCTCACCGATGTGGAAGGCGTCAAGGACAGTGAAGGCAGCCTGCTCTCCTCAATCAAGAAGGAAGCCATTGAGCAGATGATTACGGATGGAGTAATCAGCGGCGGAATGATTCCCAAGCTCCGCTGTTGTGCCTCTGCCCTTAACGGAGGGGTGAACAAGGCCCATATCATTGACGGACGGCAGGAACACGCCATCCTGCTGGAGATTTTTACCCATAAGGGGATTGGGACGGAGATTACAGCATGACAGCAGCAAGTATGAAGAATACAGACTGGAAAGAAAAAGGTGATACCGTGTTTGCAGGGACCTATAGCCGGTTTCCGGCAGCAATGGTGCGTGGAGAAGGGAGCAGGCTTTGGGATGCGGACGGCAGAGAATATCTGGATTTTCTCGCAGGTATAGCAGTCTGCTCTTTAGGACATTGTCATCCAGCAGTCACTGAGGCAGTGTGTGAGCAGGCCAGGAAGCTTATGCATGTCTCAAACCTGTTCTACACAGAGCCGCAAACTGAGCTGGCTGAACTGCTTACTGAAAACAGTTTTGCAGATCAGGTTTTTATGGCCAACTCCGGTGCTGAGGTCAATGAAGCAGCCATCAAGCTTGCCCGGATTCACAGTGGCAAGGGACGTTATGAGATCATCTCCTTATCAGGCTCCTTTCATGGGCGAACCCTGGCCACGGTTGCTGCTACTGGTCAGCCCAAATTTCATCAGGGCTTTGAGCCTATGCCTGCTGGTTTTGTCCATGCTGGCTTTGGTGACCCTGATGAGCTAAAAAAGCTGATCAACCCCACAACCTGCGCTATCCTCTGTGAGCCCCTTCAGGGTGAAAGTGGTGTACGTCCTCTTGAGCCTGCATATCTGCAAAAAATACGGAACCTCTGTGATAAGCATAACCTATTACTCATCTTTGATGAGGTTCAAACCGGAATGGGGCGAACCGGCACCCTTTTTGCCTATGAACAGCTGGGAGTGACCCCGGATATCATGACGCTGGCCAAGGCCTTGGGGAATGGTCTGCCCATTGGGGCCATGCTCACCCGTTCTGATATTGCTGCTTCCTTTACAGTGGGCACTCATGCCTCCACCTTTGGTGGAAATCCGGTAGCTGCGGCAGCTGGTGTAGCGGTGATGAAGACCATGCTTGCTGCTGATTTTTTTCCAGCAATTCAGGAGAAGAGCAAGTATTTTATTCAACAACTGGAAGAGGTTGCTGCTCAATTTCCTCAGCTTTGCACCGGTGTCCGTGGGAGTGGTATGCTCCTTGCCCTGGTTCTCACTGAAAAAGGGATTGAACATGGAGCAGAGATTGTTCAGCAACTCTTTGATCGGGGCTGCCTGATTAACTTTGCCGGGATGCGGGTGCTTCGTTTTATACCACCCTTGACGGTCAGCCGAGGAGAGATTGATCAGTTAATCAATGAATTATCTGACGTTTTAGGACAGATGAGCTAAAGATATAGCACAAAGCAGGAGAAGGAAGGAATTGAGAAAGAGCTTGTCAGAAAAGAACTGCCCAAAGTGTTCGGGCAATTTGCCCGATAAAAATGAGGCCTTCGCCTTATTGTAAGGGCAGGAGCAACATGGTCTACTAGAGGCATAATCAATTGCAGTTAATACAGAGCAGGATCGCATAATCGACCAAAAGGAGTTCCACATGCAAACCCAAAAGATGACCAGCAAAGCGTATAACTGTCCTCTGACCCAAAAGCATGTACAGGTACAGTTGAATAATCAGGCTATGGACAGAGAACCAGAGGTTTGCTCCAGTATCGGTCAATGTGGTTGCGATGTTGTCGAAATCATCTACGGCATGAGCTATACAGTTGATTGGAAAAAATGCTGTTTGTATTCGATTATTAAAGGGCAGGAGCTTGCAAACTAAGCCAGCCCAATGCGATGTTTTTTTGATTCCTCTCACTACTATTAATACGCAGAGCTGATGAGTTACGATTATCTCTGTTTTCTCAGCTTCCTCTGCGGCGGTCGTGTTCCTCATCTCACGGTTGCCGCGTTTTTTTGAGGAGTAACCTGATTTCCTCCCCCCTGAATACCTTGTTTTTTTCTGTGAACATAAGGTAATATCCCCCAACTACGCTTTATTATATTTACAAGAGATCATGCTGATCAAGAATCCCCTGGAATTATATAACCATTTGGAGCAATCCAACTGCCGCCGCTGCCTGCTGCCTTCCTGCATGGCCTTTTCCGTAGCCGTGATTCAGGGGCAAAAAAAACTCAGCGACTGTCCTTTGCTGAGCACGGAAAAAATCAACGAGCTGTCCGGCGATATTGTGCAGAAAAAATCTATGAAGGAAGAACAGGATGTCTATCTTGCTTCCTTACAGGAGGAAATCGTTCGGCAAGGTCTTGATGAGATTGCCTGCAGGCTGGGCTTGTCGCTCAATCAGGAAGCTGTAGGGATACAATGCCTGGGAAAATATTTTCTGATAGACGAGCAAGGCAGGATGACATCGGAATGCCATTGCAATAATTGGGTGCATATTCCCATCATCCACTATCTCCTGCAGAGTAAAGGGCAACATCCTGTGGGAAACTGGATTGCCTTTCCTGCCATTGAGGGCGCAGGAGGAAAGGAACAGTTTTTTGCCCACCGTTGCGAGGAGGCGATGCGACGGTTGGCAGACGAACATACGGAGCTGTTTTTCGAGATTCTGGATCTCTTTGAGGCTGAAGAAATTGAGGCAACCGAAGCTGACCGGGCTCGTGTCCTCTATCCTTTGCCCGGTGTACCTTTTCTGATCAATTACTGGGCACCTGAAGAGGATTTCCCTTCAAAGTTGAATATCCTCTTTGACAGCACAGTTTCGGAGAACAGCAATGTTGAATCCGTGTATATGTTGGGAAGGGGACTGGTGGAAATGTTTCAACAGCTGATTATTCGGCATTCGCAGGGACAGCAGCTGTGACAGGTGTTGCATGTAGCTGCTTTGCCAACTCAGTATAACGGAGATGTGAAAGACGAGCATCTAGTTGAGGTGCAGCTTCTTTTTTCAGCCATTTGCTTAACGTCCGCAAATTAAACGAATCCAATGCCAATGCAGCTTGTTCCGGGAGATTACTCACCGTACCAAGAGCATCATCTTGCTGATTGGCGTAAGTGGCAATATCATCAATAAAGGTGAGTCGCAACATCATAAGCGACCATGATGTTAAATCAGCCTGACGTGCGAGCTGGGTTGCTCCCGCACTTCTTAAGTCTTCAACTTTAATTTCAGGTATTTCTGTTATACGGCGGCGACTCCACCAGTACAGATGCACAGCACTGGTCCATTTTCCGCCACATGACATACAGTTTGCAATATATCCTCTGCCAAGGCTTAACATGGCCAGTTCAGCTCTGGCACCCGGAATAGCTTTCAACTGAGCTAATGATTCAATTGTCGAGCCGAGTTCCCCATAATCTACAACAATATCAGCTATGACATCTTTTCTTAAATGTTCTTTGTCCTTCTCGTTGTTTGAAACATCTGGTGTATAGCATCTCCCGTCATGCAGACGGGCTATATATTCCGGTGTGTAATGCGTCTTATGTATCACTGAAACTTCTATTGCACGGGAAACTGTGAGATCTTTACGAAGATGTAGTCCGCATGTCGTGTCGTCTGATGCATTCAAGATTTTTTTGTGCCTTGCACAATACCCGACAGCAAGGCCCAGTGCTCCATACTGGAGTCCGTTAAACCAACAATTCTGACAGGAATGAAGTTTCATGATTTTGAGAATATTTTCTTTACAGCGGTAGATGGATCTTCTGTTTCTCGAAAATCCAGCAAATGCTCGCCCCATTGTTCCACATATCGTCTGGCCTGCATTACTTCAAATGCGTTCGGCCATTTTGCCTTTCCTTTTCCGTTGCCTTTCATCAGGGATAAGAGTTCGCTTTGGCTGATATGCCTGACTGACTCTGCTTTCGCAATTTTTACGAAAGTATGCCAGACAGCACCATTTGAAAAGTTTTCAGCAAGCTCATATTCCTCTGATGTTGACAGGTACGGTGTTTCTCGGCCAGGTCCCTCGAAATACATAACGTGACGAACAATAGAATCATCTGCCGATGGATTCGGGATACAGACAGCGTCTTGTGAATCGCCCCTGAACAAAGGATCCTTGGACATTTTCCATTTTTTATGAGCAGTCATCGGCTTTCAGCTACCATTGTTACCCAATCAGACAGGTCTTGCGCTTCAGCTCCTCAATCAGCACTGATTCATTTTCCGCATAGTCAATAGGCAACTCTATCAAATGAACACCTGGGGTGTTGAGGCAATGCTCCAGCACTTTTGCAAGCTGTTCCTGATCCACGCCACGATATCCCCGGGCACCATAGCTTTCCGCATATTTGACAAAATCGGGATTACCAAAATCAAGACCGAAAGAGGGGAATCCCATACCTCCCTGTTTCCACTTGATCATGCCCAAGCCATCATCCCGGAGCAGGAGGATGGTCAGATCCAGTTTGAGCCGAATCGCAGTTTCCAGCTCCTGTGAGTTCATCATAAAACCCCCATCGCCGCAAATTGCAACCACCTTTTTCTCAGGGAAAAGCATTTTAGCGGCAATAGCCACTGGCAAACCAGCCCCCATGGTCGCCAGGGCATTGTCCAGAAGTACAGAAAAGGAATCTGTGGATCGGTAATTACGGGCAAACCAGATTTTATACATTCCGTTATCCAACGAAAGAATAGAATCCTTGTCCATAAGTTCCCGCAGAACCCGGGTGAGCTGTTGCGGTGTATACGGAAATGTGGCAGGCAAGGTACGCTTGTACACATTTTTGTCGATCTCTTCTTTGAGCAAACGGAAATACCCCTCTCCGGCAAGGGAATCCGGTTTGATACGCGCTGTCAGGCGTCTGAGGGAATCGGCAATATCTCCGATGACCTCATACTGCGGGAAATACACCTCATCAAAGATAGCACTGAAGTAGTTGATGTGGATAACCGTGAGCCCGTTCTTTCTCATAAAAAAAGGAGGTTTTTCCACCACATCATGCCCGACATTGATGATAACGTCTGCCTTGCCAATAGCACAATGCAGGTAATCATGATCAGAAAGGGCAGCTGTACCAAGACAGCGAGGATGAACCTCGTTCGCAGCTCCTTTACCCATCTGGGTGGAAAAAAAGTAAATTCCAGTCTGTTCAATAAGCTGTTCCAGGGCCGGGCCTGCCTGCTGATGGCGGTTGCTTGCCGCAGCAATGAGGAGCAGCGGATTTTTTGCCTGTTTGATGATTTCTGTTATCTCGTTCACAGCCCTGTCCGAGGCATAGGCTGAACGGACCGGGGTGACTGGAAAGGGACGGACAGCAGTCTGTTCCTCCGCAATATCTTCAGGCAGTTCCAGGTGTACTGGCCCGGATTTCTCCTGCACTGCAACCCGGAATGCCTCACGAACCAGGATTGCAATGGAATCAGCCCCAACAATCTGGCGGGTCATCTTGGTGATAGGGGCCATCATGGAGACGACATTAATAATTTGAAAGCGTCCCTGTTTGGAGGTCTTGATGGGCTTTTGACCAGTAATAAAGAGGCAGGGCATACCGCCCAGCAGGGCATAGGAGACACTGGTGACAAAATTGGTCGCTCCTGGCCCGAGAGTGGCAAGGCAGACGCCGGGTTTTCCAGTGAGTCGGCCATAGGTTGCAGCCATAAAACCAGCTGCCTGCTCGTGCCGGGTCAAAATGAGCTGGATAGACGAGGTACGCAAGGCTTCGAGAAAAGCAAGATTTTCTTCACCCGGAATACCGAAGATGTATTCAACCCCTTCATTCTCAAGGCATTTGACCATGAGTTCTGCGCCGTTCATGATACATCTTCTCCGTGAAATGAGATTTTATAGTATGAAGCTGTAACAAGTAACTGTTTCAGTCAATTTGTCGAGAGCTGTTCATAGCCTGGCAATATCCCTTTACCAACTTGAGACGCTCAGGGAGCGGTAAGCGGAAATACATAGGGCTTTGCATTAATATACGTATAGCATCACGGAAGTTCATTTTGGCACCTGCACCTCTATCTTGGACTACTTATTTTCTTGCAAGATAAAGACCAGAAGATAAGGCAATCTTTTTATCATGGTCTTGCTAACACAATGCCATAATAAAAATACTCCTGACTTCCCTATTCCTTCATACAGGCTTGGTAAGCGATTTGCACGCAACTCGTTATCAAAACAAGAAAAAGTTATCGCCAACACGCCCCTCCATCGTGATACAGCATTCTGTTAACAGAGGAGCATACTACACAGCTCATTCTGCCTTGTCAAGATTCTGCCTCATACCTTATGGCTCAGCAAGAGAAGGCTGGCAAGAAGCAGCTTTACGAACGCCACAGGAATCTATTATACTGCGCAAAAGGTACTGGAAGAAATACGTCGTCAGTATTTCCGCTGAAAAAACATTTTATAAGGACGAACACATCTTGACGCAACAACCGCTTATCCTCCACACTGATTGGTCATGTTCCTGGGGTGGTCAGGAAATACGTACCCTTACTGAATTACGAGAACTGAAGAAATTAGGATTCCGGGTCGGAATGGTTGTTCGAGAGGGAGCAGAACTTGCCCGGCGCGGCCAAGCCGAGGGCATACCGGTCCACTACATTGACTTTTCTTCCAAGTTTAACCTTGCTGCCTGGCGGGATCTCTACAAGCTGATTCGTCGTCTCCAACCCGCAGTGATTAACACGCATTCCTCAGAAGATTCCTGGATGGCTGGCTGCCTGGCACGAATTTGCCGGGTGCCTCTGGTCATTAAAACCCGGCATGTGCTGGCCCCGATCTCGTCCTCATTGAGCTACAACGCCTTTGCCCATCGGATCTTTGCCTGTAGCGAGTCCATTGCCCATCAATTAGCAGAACAAAGGGTGGACAAGGAAAAGATTATTGTCCAGTCCACTGGGATTGATGAGCAACGGTTTCGCTTTTCTGCGCAAGATCGCAAGGAGGTCCGCGCACAATACGGTATCACAGACCAGGATATCCTGGTGGGGAATATTGCTTTCTTACGGGAGTATAAAGGGCATCAGTTTATAGTAAAAACAGCCGCAACAATGCCGGAAAACTATAAGTTCATGATCGTAGGCGGAGGGGACGATCGTCCAATCCTGGAGAAAGATATTGCTGAAGCAGGGGTTGGAGACCGCTTCATCCTTACCGGGCATAAAGAAGACCCGGAGCGTTACTTTTCTGCGCTGGATATTATCTTCTTTTCCTCCTATGAAACCGAAGGCATTTCCCAGTCTTTTATTCAGGGCTTGCTCTATGGTATTCCTTTGTTGGTCTGCCGCACCCCTTCTCTTCTTGAGCCTCTGGAGTTTGTGCGTCATTACCGTGCGGTTGACTATGGTGATCTGGCCGCAGCCAGACAAGGCTTACTGGAACTGGCAGAGCATCTTCAGCGGGATGAGAAGATGATTGAGGAGCAGCGGCAGGACATTGCCGGGAAATACGGGCTGAGGGCTATGGTGCAGAATATCCTGCGGGTGTATGCGGAACAGGGGATTAAAGTTGAGTCCCGGTCTTGAAAGACCGGCATATTGCTTCTAGTCGACAGCAACACCCGCCTCTTCTTTCTTCTTATGTTTAGCATAACATAACAAATGGTATTTATAGAGTGTCTTCTTGGTCGGTAAGGACAAACTGTCTATCCATTTCATTTTACCGGTAAAACCTCTTTTTCTGATCGTTTTTAAAGGACAATCAGGGTGATCTTGATCAAGAGGGCAAGCATAGGCTAATGCAATGAGTTTGGATCTGTATTCTTCCTCGCTTATTGAATGTATCATGTTCCGATCTCTCTCTGTCGTCGCGTTCTGGTTGAAGTGATTTACTTTGTTTCACTGATTGCTCAAAATGTGGTATCACCAGAGAGAGTAGCATAAATTGTTCCTACAGGACGACTATTTTGTAAAGTTATGACACCTTGGTCATGAAAGAGAAGCCTTTCTGTTTCTCCGGGTGATAACAGAGCACTATCCTTACATCTTCGTTTTTGTTTTATATTTTATATACAAAGGTCAATATATTGAACCATACGGGGTGGTTACTTTCTTTACACCGCACTATAGCAACCGGGTTATTTGTAATCAATATAATTTTCTGTGAATAAGCACAAATAATTGCTGCTCAGTATATCATGACATCTTTTCCAAGGGCGCGATGACGGGACAAGCTGCCAGCAAGCCGTGCCCCAGACAAGCACTATACTCCAATTGAGTAAAGCGTTATGCTCGAATTGAGACAAGTACTATACTCGAATAGAGCAAAGCGTTATGCTCGGATTGAGCAAAGCACTATGCTCGGATTGAGACAAGCCCGATACTCCTCCTGCTGCACTGACGCACCGGCCTTTTTCTACTGATCAGCAGAGAAAAAGAAAAAAATCGTTGACAGAACCGTCATGCCGCCCTAATCTGCAACTTATCTCCATTAAATCAACTCTCTCACCCACATTTTTTAGAGGAGAAAAGCAATGCTCACGATTCAGTGGCGTGCTGTCGTTAACGCCCTTACCAAACCCCTGTCCTACCGCATCCTGTTTGTCCCGCGCAACACCGCAGGGTACGATGAAATGGCTACGGATATTTCATTGACTCATCCCAACTACAATGCGGATCTGATCCGTTCTCTTGCGCCCCTGATTTTTGATTGGATACTCCAGCGCATGAGCAACGGTGACCAGGTGACCCTGAAAGACGCCTTCCGCTTTTGTCCCACCTTTACCGGTCGTCTGAATTCGCCGGACGATCCCTTGCCTGACAATGATGATCTGCTGGGCGTGAATGTTTATCCCTCGCGGAGCCTGTTGCAGCGGCTGCGCACGGCAGCACGGTTCACCCGCCTGCCCATGGTGCAGAAACAACCCCTTATCACTCTGGCTGACGACACCAAGACCAAGCTGGCCGATGTGCTCAACCCCAAAGGTGTCCTGCGTCTGACCGGCAGCAACCTGGACTTTGACGAAGACGATCCAGACTGCTGTTGCACCATCACAGGCACGGAGAGCGGTGCAACTAAGCAGAGCACCTTTGCCATGATCTCCAACACCGAGATTTTGCTGGTTCCCGACATCCTTGCTCAGACCAACCCGTGGAATAATGAGTACACGGTCACGGTGACAACCCAGTATACAGAACACGGCACCGAGCGCAGTGGCACCTATCAGCGCAGACTGCGTACCCCGCTGGTGGTCCCCGGCCTGGGACACTCCAATCCGCCCGCAACCGGTATCCTGACCGACAATGCGGCCACTCCCTATGTGAGTATTATTGGAGGCTCGCTGAACGCAAACGAACGCCTGCGTATTCAGGCGGTTCTTTCCCCGTCAGCAGACCAGGTGTTCTTCAGCCTGTTGGATATGAAGGAAGGAGGCGCAACCGGGGCGGAAACAGCGGTTACCCGGAACGGAAACTACGCAGTGCAGGGCTTCAGCGGCTCTGCCGTGAGCAGCCTGGATATCACAGTTAATGACTATGATGTCCTCAAAGCAATGATCCGCGACCACTACAGCGGCAGACTGGTGGATATTCTTGATGTGGCGGTGGGGTAATCTACAGCAAAGGAGAATCTCTATGGATGTAAAAGCAGCAGTGAAACTGGCTAAAGAATATATCCTTTATCTTTTTGATGAGGAAGAGATAAACAACCTCGGCCTGGAGGAAGTTGAATTCTATGAGGGAGAAGAGGCATGGTCGGTTACAGTCGGTTTCTCACGCCCGTGGGAGGTGCCCAACGATACAATTCTTGCATCTCTTGCGAAGCCGCCCGGTCGCTCGTATAAAATTGTGCGCATTGACGATAAAGCAGGACAAGTGAAGAGTGTCAAAAACCGTGCGGTGCCTTCTTGAAAGGCGTTCCACTCCTCATAGACACCAATCTGTTGGTGCTGTTCATCGTCGGTGCGGCTGACAGGGAGTACATTCCCAAGCACAAGAAGCTGACTGCGTTCACCGTTGAGGACTATGACGTGCTGGTCGAGATCGTCTCAGGGGCTTCGGAGGTACTGGTCACGCCGAATACCCTCACGGAGACCTCTAATCTGGCAGCATATATCGGCGAACCTGCCCGGAGCAAGGTGCTGAATGTTCTGCGTACGGTGATTACAAACTCGCAGGAACGCTATATACCCAGCAGCTCAGTGGCCCGGCGTAGTGAATTCCTTTGGCTGGGGCTTACAGATACCGCCTTGCTTGAGACAGCTGAGAAAGATGTCACCCTGCTGACAACGGACTTCAACCTATACAACGCCGCACTGGCAAAAGGTGCTAAGGCATTCAACTTAAATCATCTTCGGGATAGGTATTTCTAGGCGGCAGGCTGGTGGATATGCTGGAGCTAAAGAAGGCATAAGGGCTTGTCAGGCCCAGCAGGGCGTATATTAAACATCATTTATGTTGATCCATTATTTCTCAGACCTCCATGTCGAGTTCGGCAGCGGAGAACTCGCCAGGCGACTGGCGGGCAACAGGGACGCGGATGTGATTATCTGTGCCGGAGACTTGAAGCCGTCCGGTAAGGTGGGCCGCTATCTGCACCTGCTGGACGACCTCACCCACTGCCCGTTCCTCTTTGTTCCGGGCAACCACGAGTATTACGGAACCGGAAAAGAAAAGCTGGATAAGGAGTTGGCGGAACAGCAGTACTCCAATGTCCGCATCCTGAACCGGTCAACAACCCACATCCACAATGTCCTCTTTATCGGTGCCACGGGCTGGTGGGAAGAGACGTCCATGATGGCGCGCTTGCTTATGAATGATTTCGTTGCGATCCACGACATCTATCAGGCCGAATACGGAAATGAATGGGGAAGGAAGGACGAACAGTTTTTTGTGGAGACCCTGCACCGGGCCACAGAGGAGCAGGTCGTCTGCATCAGCCATCATGCGCCCAGCTGGAGAAGTTTTGCTCCATCAGAAGCATGGCGGTTGAAGAACGACTGTTACGCCAACCATTGGGAGGATATCATCATGGAGTATCAGCCCGCAGCCTGGATCCACGGCCATATCCATGAGCCCTCCAACGACTATCTGCTGGGGAAAACCAGGGTGCTCAGTAACCCCTACGGGTACCTTGATGCCGATAGGTTGAATCCAGACTGGGATGAACAGGCTGCGGTTGAGATCTGACCATCCTCAGTTTGACTGTGAAATCCCTGCGGACGAACTGACCGGTATGCTGGAAACAGCTCATCTGCTCCGATCTCTAAAGAAAGCAAAACGATTGCTTGCCGCACTTGATCGGGTAAAGGGCGGTACTTCGGGCTCTCCGCAACCCCTTGATGATTACTGAACTCCCTCCTGTCCCCCAAAACCGATCTCAACATACGGCGCAGGATCCACCAATCCAGCCTCGGCAAAGCCCTGCAACCGCAGGATGCAGGCATCGCAATGCCCACAGGCAAGGCCGTTCACCGGATCATAACAGCTGTGAGTCACTGAATAATCCACCCCCAGCCGGGTTCCCACCTCAATGATTTCTTTTTTACTCAGCTCAATCAGGGGCGCATGCAGCGTAAACGGTGATCCGGTGCTGCCCTCCTTGGTGCCCAGGTTAGCAGTTTGCTCAAAGGCATTGAGGAATTCAGGCCGACAGTCGGGATAGCCACTATAATCCACCGCATTGATACCAAGAAAGATGTCCGTGGCCCCTATCACCTCGGCCCAGGCCAGGGCATGGGACAGGAAGATGATATTGCGGGCCGGGACATAGGTCACTGGTATATCCTGCTCCATCTCCTCCACCTCCCGATCCTTGGGCACGGCAATGTCCGAGGTCAGGGCAGAGCCACCAATCATTCCTAAATCCAGGCGTAGGACAAGATGCTCTGCCGCCTCCATGTGTTGGGCAATGGCTGCTGCCCGCTGGAGTTCTATATCCTGCTTTTGCCCGTAGCGAAAGCTGAGGCAATGGCATTGAAAGCCCCTGGAGCGGGCAATAGCCAGGACCGTGGTGGAGTCCAGGCCGCCACTGAGGAGAATAACGGCTTTTTTGCGTTGGGTGTTCATTCTATGTATCTTCCTTTCTTGTTACTGCTTTTGCAGTTCTTGCTGATAGATGGGACAAATTTCTAAGGGTGATGTAATTCGTACTTCTTCCGGGCTGACCTTAGCGCGATAGGCAAGCACTTCCACTCCTTGCTGCTGCACCTCGACCAGAGTTTCAGCGTGCAACGGATCAATATGGCGGGCCGGGGCAAAACAACGGCCATCAGAGCGCTGGACACAAAACAGGACCGCAGCCCGTGTTCTTTGATCAAGCAACTGGGCAAGCTCATGAAGATGCCTGGTGCCTCTGGTTGTGACCGCATCCGGGAACATGGCCTTGCCCTCCTCCACCAAAGAGCAGTTCTTCACCTCAACAAAGACTGGACCGCCCTGTGTTTGGAGGAGAAAGTCCAGGCGGCTCTTATCTGAAACCTTGATCTCAGGCTGTATTGATATGATGGGGTCGAAAACATCAATAATCCTGTTTTGCAAGGCCTCATGGACCAGCTTATTGGCCATGCCGGTATTCACCCCGATCCAGACCCCGTTTTCCTGCACCATCTCCAGGGTCCATGCATATTTGCGCTTGGGATTATCCGACTTGGAAATCACCACCGGACTCCCTGGGGCAGAGCAGCCCCGCATGGCACCGGAGTTGGGACAATGGACAGTCAACTCTGTGCCGTCGGCAAGAGCGATATCAGCAAGAAAACGTTTATAACGTTTGATGAGGGTACCTGTTTGGCGGATCAAAGGGAGGAGCATAGGGGGACTTCTTGATGAGATTCAGCGGTTTTATTCTGGTCATTTGGTCTGTGAAGGAGCAGGTAAACAAGTACCATAGCGGAAAATAAATGCAATAGCTCTTTTAATGCCTGTAAAAAAGGAAGGAAGAGAAGGGCCTTCCAGCTCTCTTGCAGTACTATCATGGCAATTTTGTCGTGGTATTTTTGTCCGGTTATATGTATCATGCAACCCTTAATTATTATTCATTCACCGTGGAGACTCATTATGAACTATTCTTCTGAAGTAAAGGAGATGCACTGTGTTGTCCAGGGGGCAAACCACGGGCCTGCGCCCATCCCCCAGGAAGGACAGTGGAATCAAGTGCGTCAGATTGGAGATATTAACGGTCTGAGCCATGCTGTGGGCTGGTGTGCGCCCCATCAGGGGGCCTGCAAGCTGACGCTGAACATCAAGGACGGTATTATTGAAGAGGCCTTGATTGAGACTGTCGGCTGTACCGGTATGACTCATTCAGCTGCTATGGCTTCGGAAATTTTGCCGGGTAAAACCATTCTGGAAGCTTTGAACACCGATCTGGTCTGCGATGCCATCAACGTGGCTATGCGGGAATTTTTCAAACAGATTGCCTATGGTCGCAGCCAATCTGCTTTTTCCGAGGGCGGCCTGCCCATCGGAGCTGGCTTGGAAGATCTGGGCAAAGGGAGCTGTTCTGTTATCGGTACCACCTATGGTACCAAGGTCAAAGGCCCTCGTTATCTTGAGACAACAGAGGGCTATGTTATGGAGCTGGGCCTGGATAAAGACGATGAGATTATTGGCTATAAATTTGTCAGGCTGGGATCAATGATGGAGGCTGTCAAGAAAGGCGTTGATCCGGCAACGGCAATGGCAGAGGCCACTGGCACCTACGGCAGGTTTGCCGAGGCCGTGAAAACTATTGACCCCCGGCAGGAGTAGACATCATGGCATTGTTTGAAGGATACGAACGAAGAATTGATAAGGTCAATGCGGCTCTGGCTGAGCACGGCATTAAAGATCTTGAAGAAGCCCGCAAAATGAGCACTGATGCAGGCCTGGATGTGTACAAAATCGTCAAAGAGGTGCAGCCCATCTGCTTTGAAAATGCCTGCTGGGCCTATATTGCTGGCGCGGCAATAGCCTTGAAAAAAGGTCAGACCAAGGCGGTGGAGATTGCCTCTACCCTGGGTATTGGTCTCCAGGCCTTTTGTATTCCCGGCTCGGTAGCGGAAAATCGCAAGGTGGGTATTGGTCACGGTAACCTGGCAGCTATGCTGCTTGATGAAAAAACCCGTTGCTTTGCCTTTCTGGCCGGGCACGAATCCTTTGCTGCCGCAGAAGGAGCCATTGGTCTTGCTCAATCAGCAAATCGGGTACGAACAGAGCCCCTTCGGGTTATTCTCAACGGTCTGGGCAAGGATGCTGCCTATATCATCTCCCGAATCAACGGTTTTACCTATGTGAAAACCCAATTTGATTATGCCAGTGGAGATTTGAATATTGTTTCTCAAAAACCTTTTTCTGCTGGACCTCGGTCAAAGGTGAACTGCTATGGTGCTGATGACGTACGTGAGGGTGTGGCAATTAACCATCATGAGGGCGTTGATGTTTCCATTACGGGTAATTCCACCAACCCGACCCGTTTTCAGCATCCGGTCGCTGGTACCTATAAGAAGGAATGTCTGGAGCAGGGCAAGAAGTACTTTTCCGTAGCTTCCGGTGGTGGTACCGGGCGGACCCTCCATCCAGATAATATGGCTGCTGGTCCTGCCTCCTATGGTATGACCGATACAATGGGGAGAATGCATTGTGATGCCCAGTTTGCTGGTTCTTCCTCGGTTCCGGCCCATGTGGAAATGATGGGCTTTATCGGGATGGGGAATAATCCTATGGTTGGTGCTTCTGTTGCGGTTGCGGTTGCTATGGAGCAGGTCGCGAAATGATATCTTTCCCTCCCTTTTGGGAGGGGAAAAGAGGCTCCAGTAAGAGCTTGATTTCTTCAAGAGTGGGCTTGGCTAGCAGGCCTATCATCAAATATTGGCACCGTACGGAAGAGAAGATTGAAGTTGGGAGTTGTCTCTTTCATCAGGAGCACTGAATTGTTGCAAAAGTGATCATGACTGCTTAACAGAGGTGCAGGAAGGAGCTGAACAGTTGTGATAAATATTGATTCAGTATTGCCTCCTTCCAAACGGCCTGACCACCTTTTTCAAGGCTGCCAATATTTGGGCGAAATTGATGCTAGAGCAGCAATAAATACACCCCGGTCAGATTTGACGTGGTTGGTGATGGAGTGAGCAGCTCAAGAAAATCCACCCCGGTTTTATAACCGCTTGAGCTGCTGCTTTTTCCTTTTACTCTCACCCGAAAGGTATTTATTCCGTTGATCAGGGCCACCTTTCCCAGCTTGACGCGTTCAGCAGGCTGAACAACCTGAGAATAGGTATCATAATTTTCTAGAACAACGTTCCCGTTAACGGAAAAGTCAACTATGCCGAAATCAGGAGCCTTGGTGAAAAAGACATTCATATCTTTTACCGTATCTTTCAGGTAAAACAGATAGAATTCAACATAATCCTCGGCTGCTGTAGCAGGCAGAAAAACCTGCTGGTTCTCGCTCCATACCCCTGAAGTGAACCCTTCCATGTTCTGGATACTGGCAGTAGGACTGGATTGCGAGATAGTCAGATCTTCAAACTCAATCACATTATTTTTCTGGATAAACGGCAGAGCTGGCGGCAGATGCAGGCCCATCGTACTGCTGCGGACATCCAGTGCCACGGCATCATTTCCATACAGGGCATAATATTCATACGGTATCTTTGCATGTCCGCTATCCTCCCAGAGGGGGCCTTTTGAATTCCTTATGATAAAAAAGCCACCACCGGGATATCCGCTGTCATCGTCATAACCGACAACCACCACGGAATGACCGTCAAACACTTCATGGGCTGCCGGAACCTGAAGAACATGATCCAGGCTGAAGACCGGACTGTAGAGCCATCTTGACCCGACAGCAACAGGATGGCCTCTGTCCAGCAGATCTTTCATTGCATCAAGTTGGTCCTGGGACATCCCGGTATTTACATTCCAGTGTTTAACCCAGGCGATATAGTAGTTCTTCCTTACTGCTGCATCATTC
Organism: Candidatus Electrothrix sp.; assembly: GCF_052785085.1. Taxonomy (NCBI): domain Bacteria; kingdom Pseudomonadati; phylum Thermodesulfobacteriota; class Desulfobulbia; order Desulfobulbales; family Desulfobulbaceae; genus Candidatus Electrothrix; species Candidatus Electrothrix sp. Next base: position 362 of record NZ_JALAAI010000049.1, on the reverse strand, counting down.
ATCGCATCAGAAGTCGGGATCGGAGGGGCACCCGGACTATAGCTTGCACCATAAGGCATGTAAGACTCCTCGCAAATCCCCTCCTGCTCCAATCCCCTGACAAGCGGTCCGAAAAAACTGCCGTCTGTAGTATTCCCTTCGATCTGATTTGCAGCCCAGTTAATATACTCCACAGACAGGTTTAGCCCAAGTTCGTGACATAAAAAGTCAAAGTTATGCAAAAACAACAAGTTGTTTATTTTTTGACTATTCCTATGGCACTACAAATTTTTATTTTGCCGGAATCGTCCTCTTGATAATCCTGCCAGGATGATGTGGCAGGCCAAGAGCGTCATATATTCTTTGTTGTCTCGGTTCCGGGC
>NZ_JALAAI010000048.1:0-25766 GCF_052785085.1 Candidatus Electrothrix sp. | reverse complement strand
TTATTATATGAGTGGACAATACAGTGTGCTGACTATTTTTCAGCTATCTCTGAAAGTAAGCATCTTAACAGAACCATACTCTGTCATGCATCCGATAATTGATCATACCTCACTTTTAATCGCACCCTTATCAAGTCGTTCGATATTATTTTTATTAAAGCGTGTTGCAATCCACGAAGTGTCATCATCTTTATCGACTATACCAATAACCATTTTTTTTAAATCAAAATAAAAAGTTCTTTTCGAATCCGCATTAAGAAAAACACGAGCAATGGATGTCAATCTTTGTTGACCGTCAAGGACATAAGAAATATTGTCAGTGTCACTGTACTGTTCGCATTGATCATCAGAATCTATATTTGCATCAATATATCGAGAGTGCATTGGCAATTGTTCATTTTTTTCCATAACTAACAAAGAACCCATCGGATAGTTTCTTGCCATACTATCTACCAATAATTTTACTTGCGCTGGTCTCCATCTAAAATTTCTTTGAAATTGGGGAATTCTGTATTTTTTCGACTTAATTAAATCGAGAATAGCAAGTGTGCTGTAATTAGATGTCTTCATATTCATTACCTATTGTTAGCATTACGATTTGCAGTAGATATCAAGCCTCTTGATTAACCATAGCCACCAAAATCCCGATAATCTTACTCGGATCGGTAATATGATATTCCGGTACATCAATGTATGCTACTCCATCCTCATACTTCAAAAACTTCCACGCATTTCCCGTTGTCACAGCACCGTAAATCTTTGCAAGACCTGCTACCCCCTCCTGCTCATTGAACAGACGGGAAGCATGCATTTCAGCAATGCACTGGCCCAAGCTGCCACTTATATTCTCATTTTTTGCTTCAACAATGGCAATAACCGGTGCGTTCAAATAGTACTGCTCCGGTGATTTACTGATAACAAAATTACAAAATCCGCTGAGATTCTGTTGCTTATCAATATCAAGTTGTACTCCAGAAAAAAAGCTAACCTGATCGCATAAAATACGCCGTACTTCCAGGAGAATGTTAGCAATAATCAACTCGGAACGGATTTTTTCTGTGCCAACGGCCAAGGCCAACGGTACGTTATATTTCAGCGTCTCTGTCAGATATGCGCTTATACCGACAGCAGCAATAGAAGAATATAACTCCTGATCTTCCACAACCCTGATGTCAAATTGTTCTTTGACCTTTTTCAACGTAAAATCACTGTACGGCATTGCATCCTCTCTCTTAACTTGTAATGACGCTTACCAGTTCATCAGCTCCAGCCTGCAAAGAAAATTCTGTCTGCTCTTGATTCTTCATATTCCGCAGAACCCCCCTGCCCTGTTCCAGCTCCTGCTCCCCGACAATCAGCGTAAAACCGGCGTTAAGGCGACCTGACTGCTTCATCTGTGCTTTGAGGCTACGATTACTATAATCCATAGCTGCCTGCAACCCCAGCTGACGTAATTGGTGAACAAAGGGAACAGCAAATTCAATGGCCTGCTTACCAAGAGCGGCGATAAAGATATCCGCCCCACCCTGCCCCTGTTTCTCTTGTTGCCCTTCCTGTTGCTGCATCAACAAAACCATCCGCTCCATCCCCATGGCAAAACCAATACCAGGAGTGTTTTTCGGACCACCCAACTGTTCAACCAAGCCATCATAGCGACCACCAGCAGCCACAGCTGCCTGGGCACCAAGGTCAGTTGTTAAAAACTCAAAGGTAGTGCGATTATAATAATCCAGCCCACGGACCATGAAACGATTTAAAGTATAAGCAACGCCCAGCAGGTCCAACTGCTTCTGAACCACAGCAAAATGCTCTTCACAGGCAGAGCAAAGATTATCAAGAATAGAAGGCGCATTTTTTACCGCAACCTTGCAACCCGGTTGCTTACAATCCAACGCTCTCAGCGGATTTTGCTCAGTTCGTCGCTTACAATCTTCACATAAGGTATCGTGGTTTTCCTGGAGATAGCTGATGAGTTTTTTGCGAAAATCAGGCCGACATTCCGGGCAGCCCAGGGAATTGATTTCCAGACTGACGTCCAGGTTCAGCTGACTAAGGAGCATCTGTCCCATAGCCATTAATTCAGCGTCAATCTCGGGTTCCTGTGCCCCGATGATCTCCACATCAACCTGATGAAACTGGCGTTGCCGCCCTTTTTGGGGGCGTTCATGTCGAAATACGGGACCAATACTGAACAAGCGTTGCACAGGCTGCTGCACATGAAGACCATGCTCCACATAGGCGCGTAATAAAGAGGCTGTGATTTCTGGCCGCATGGTGATTTTTTTGTCGACAAAGGTATACATCTCCTTTTCGACAATATCGGTGGCCTCACCAATGGAGCGGGTAAAAAGTTGAGTTTTCTCCAGAATAGGCAGACGAATTTCATGGATACCAAAACGGTGAAAAATATCGCGAGCTGTATTCTCAATGTTTTGCCAGTAGATGATCTCAGCTGGCAGAGTATCTTTTACCCCATTAATGGCCTTGATTTTCAACGTATACTCCTTAATGATTTCGTCTTAACAATATTGACTTTCCTGCTGAGAAAAGAAGGAAGAAAAAATCTAAACTTAATTCATTTAGCCTGGAAAAGTCAAGCCGATCTCGTAGCAATATGGTAGGCTGGGGAAATATTTTGAATACAGCTTGATGTGGGATACTTGACAAAGCGATCATGGCGTAGCATTATGGACACAATGCGAGTTCTTCTGGGATCTCTATCAAGTATCCAGAGAGAATATAATGAAAAAAAGAGAATATAATGAAATTACCTGAACTTAAAATTGGTTCTTTCACGGCAAAAATTCCTCTTATTCAGGGAGGAATGTCTGTACGGGTTTCAACTTCGGCATTGGCGATTCCTGTGGCAGCCTGCGGTGGTATCGGGACCATAGGCGGCTCTGGCATTCCGGTACCTGAACTGCAGGAAGATATCCGAAAGGCCAAATCTGCTACAGATGGTGTTATTGCAGTTAACATCATGTATGCTATGAAAAATTTTCATAATTTAGTCATAGGATCCATTGAAGCCGGAGTAGATATGATCATAACCGGGGCTGGTTTTTCCCGGGATATTTTTAAAATCGGCAAGCAATATAACACCCCTATTGTTTCTATTGTTTCTTCTCCGTCTTTTGCCCGACTTGCAGAAAAACTCGGGGCCGCAGCTATTATTGTTGAATCAGCTGAAGCAGGTGGGCATTTGGGCACAGACAAGCCATTACGGGAGATCTTTCCCAGTATCCGCAAAGTTGTCTCCAAAGTTCCCCTGATTGCAGCGGGCGGCGTGACAGACGGTTTTGAGATGGCTGAAATGATGGATAAATACGGTGCTGATGGTATCCAGATTGCCTCCCGTTTTGTCCTGAGTGAGGAATGCTCTGTTTCCAAAGAATTTAAAGAAACCTATCTCAAGGCCCGGAAAGAAGATATTATCAATGTTCAGTCGCCAGTAGGCATGACCGGGCGAGCCATTAAAACAGATTTTATCAGGCGGATGCAGGAAGGAGAAGATGTCTCTCCAGAAAAATGCAAATCCAAATGCCTGAAAAAATGCAGCTATAAGTACTGTATTAATGATCGTCTTGTTGCTTCCTGTAATGGCGATGTGGATAATGGCTTGGTCTTTTGCGGAGCCAATGCCTATAAAATGAATGAGATTCTGCCGGTCAAAGAGATTTTTAAACGATTTGTGCGTGATGCAGAATCTGTTTATAAAGAAAACGTACAAAAGCAGGTAGAAGAAGGTACAGAAATCACCTGATCATGGCCCTATAGCCTTCCCGACAAGGTGAAGGCTATTTTTGTTTCCAGGGCGTTACTCTCTTTCTAAAACTATTTGAGACCCGTATGCAACCATGAACGGCACCATAGAAAATGATTTGCAATTGACTGAAGAAAAAAAAGAACACCAACGTATCATTCTTTCCTCCCAAGACCATTCCATCCTTGAAAAAGATATTGAATCTGAGGCTTTAAAAGTTCTGTATCGTTTACGGGATGCGGGGTATTCCGGCTATCTGGTCGGGGGAGGGGTTCGCGATCTTTACCTGGGAAATAAACCAAAAGATTTTGATATTTCAACAAATGCGCGACCTGGACAACTACGCAAACTTTTTCGTAATTCCAGAACCATAGGCAGGCGTTTTCGTTTGGTACAGGTCTTTTTCCGGGGCAATAAAATCATTGAGGTATCAACCCTGCGTTCGCAAAGTGAGTTTGACAGTAATGAACCGGATAAAGAGGTTCTGCCAGCAAATAATACCTTTGGCACCCTGGAAGAAGATGCCTTTCGCCGTGATCTGACCATTAATTCTCTTTTTTATGAGATTGAAAACAAAACGATTATTGATTACGTCGGTGGTGTGCAGGATCTGAATGATGGTATTATCCGCATTGTTGGCGAGCCTGAACAACGGATTATTCGCGATCCGGTGCGGATGCTGCGTGCCATTCGTCATGCAGCCCGTAATGGTTTTACTATTGAGGAAAAGACCTTAGAGGCCATCAGGAAGCATGTGAATAAACTGGACCTCTGTCCTACTTCCCGGATTAGAGATGAGTTGCTCAAAGATCTGCGAGGAGGTACCAGTAAGGCATGGACAGAATTGGCCATGCAAACCGGTGTGTTTTCCACCCTGTTTCCCTTTTATGATGAGCTGTTTCAGGATGAGGCAGAGGGAGAAACAGTGCAACGGGAACTGCTGGCTATGCTGACAGCTTTGGATAATATTTATGGCCAGAGCAAGGGGAAGGGCCGGGTCGTTTTTGAAGATGCCATGCTTTTTGCCATTCTTCTTTTTCCTTGGGCCCTGCGTCGTTTTGATCTGCTCAATCAGGAGCTGAAAGGGCCTGGATATCATCGCCTTTCCAAAGCCATCAGAACAGAGCTGGATCATATCTTTGCCCGTCGTTTGAATATCAAACGGGTCATCAAGGATAAGATCACCACCCTGTTTGTTCATATGTCGTCTTTGCAAAAAAACTGCAAGAATGGCAACTGGCCAGCCTGGTTACGGAAAAAAAGCTATTTCCCTGACTGTTCCCGATTTTATGCCTTGTACAAAGAGGCCGTTGCTGGCGAGGCTGTGACTGACCTGAAGCAGTTTATTGAAGAAATTCCCAAGGCAGAGAAAAAGGAAAAACTGGCAGTACCTGCCGGGACAAAGAGTACTGCACCAGAAAAAAACCGACGCAGAGGGGGACAGGGCAATAATCCAGCGTTTAGTAGCGATAAGTGCGGGGTATTTGGGTTGCTAAAGGGTTAGAACTGTGAATAAAAAGTTCAGGGGCGACCGCCGGTCGCCCTACAGTTCCGACATTTTGTGATTTCCCTGTTACATTGCCAACAATGGCAATACCACCTAATACCACCTGCCCTGCACCTTGCGCTCCATCAGCCTGAACAATACTTGAATCAAAGGGAAGTAAGGACTATTGGCGACGTGGATCAAAGGCCTCACGCAGGGCTTCACCAATGAAAATCAAGAGAATCAAGGTACCGACCAGGACAATAAAGGTCGTTAAAGAGAGCCACCATGCCTCAATATTGGCCTTGCCCTGATTGAGCAACTCGCCCAGGCTTGGAGTCGGTGGAGGAACACCGAGGCCGAGAAAATCCAGGGCAGCCAACGACAGAATAGCCCCGGACATTCTGAACGGAAGAAAGGTGATGACCGGGGTCATGCCATTGGGCAGGAGGTGACGGTACATGATGGTCAGATTCCCTACCCCCAGGGCCTTGGCAGCCTTGACATATTCCATATTACGGCCTTTAAGAAATTCGGCACGAACGTAATCAGCCAAGCCCATCCAACCAAACAGAGAAAAAAGAAACAGGAGGAGAAGAGTACTGGGATGAAATATAGAAAAGAAAATAATCAATAAATAGAGTTCTGGCATGGAACTCCAGATCTCTATAAAACGCTGAAAAATGAGATCTGTCTTGCCGCCAAAATAGCCCTGCACTGCGCCAGCAATGATCCCTACCAGAGTTCCTGTCAGAGTCAGGGCAAAACCAAAGAGCACAGAAAGACGAAACCCGTAGAGCAAACGGGCAAAGACATCTCTGCCCCGATCATCAGTGCCAAGAATATTATCCTGTGAGGGTGGCGAAGGAACAGGCTTGCCAATGTTCAGGTTGATTGAAGTATAATCATAGGGATTAGGAGGAAAGATAACTGTATTACCATTGCTGGTTAATTTGTCCAGAATATAAGGATCCTGATAATCTGTCTCTGTTTCAAAATCCCCACCAAACACAGTCTCCGGGTAGGCCTTGAGCAAAGGAAAATAATACTCGCCCTGATATTGCACCAATAAGGGCTTATCATTACTTAACACCTCGGCAAAAAGAGAAATCCCAAACATGAGGCTGAAAATAACCAGGCTGTAAAAACCTTTCCGGTTTTTCTTGAAATTTCTCCATCTGCGGGCTGCAAGGGTTTGTCCTTTGTCTGCTGTCTTCATGGTTCTCCCTTTCTTACAAGCTTTCACTGCAATTTTTCAAAGCTGATCCGGGGATCAACCCAGACATAGCTGAGATCAGAAAGGAGTCTGGCAATGAGCCCAATCAGGGTGAAAAAATACAAGGTACCTAAGACCACCGGGTAATCCCTGTTCATAACAGAATCATAAGCCAGCAGACCCATGCCGTCCAAAGAAAATACCGTTTCAATAAGCAATGCTCCGGTAAAAAAGGCTGTGATAAAGGAGCCGGGAAATCCGGTAATAATCGGGATAATAGCATTGCGAAATACATGCTTATACAATACCTGGTTATCACCCAGTCCCTTGGCCCGTGCTGTCATAACATATTGCTTGCGGATTTCCTCCAAAAAGGAATTCTTGGTCAACAGCGTCATAACAGCCAGACTGCTCACAGAGGTGGAAATAATGGGCAGCACCATATGCCAGAGATAATCCAGTATCTTGGCAGTCCAGGTCAACTCGGCCCAGTTATCTGAAACCAGCCCACGTAAAGGAAAAATATTCCAGAAACTGCCCCCACCAAACAGGACAATCAGGAGAATGCCCAGCACAAAGCCTGGAATAGCATAGCCAACAAGGATAACAGTGCTGGTGATGACATCAAAACGGGAGCCGTCAGAAATGGCTTTTCGAATCCCCAAAGGAATACAGACCGAGTACACAATAAGAAAGGTCCAAAGTCCCAAGGACATGGAAACCGGCAATTTGGAAATAACCAGTTCAGCCACACCTTTTTGATGATAATAAGAGTCACCAAAGTCAAAAAGCAGATAGGAACCCATCATGGAAAAAAAACGCTGCACAGGCGGCTTATCAAACCCGTAAAGTTTTTTCAGCTGCTCAATGCGTTCCTGATCAAGGCCTTGCTTGCCCTGATAAAGGCTTGTATGCCCTCCCCCTGCTTCACCACCAGCCCCACGGCCTTCAATCTGGGCCATCATTTTCTCAACTGGCCCACCAGGCACAAATTGGGTAATAGCAAAGGTAATCAGCATGACCCCAAACAAAGTGGGGATCATGAGAAAAAATCGTTTCAGAATATATACACTCACAGTTCAACCACCTGTACATATCCACCCCTTCTCGGATCACCAACCCCGCCAATGCCTGGCTGAACAGCATGTACTCCGCCAAAATAAAGGTCTGGTACTTGCCACACGTTGATTTTCACCTCTTTCTGGAGTTCCTGAAGAACCTCAGCAGGAAATCCAGGCTCTATCTGAAGGATTTCTTCATCACCATCCCAGTAGATTCTTGGTGCTAATACAGCCTCTGACAGGTCTCTTTGAAAGTCAACAAGCTGGGTCAAGACCTGTGACAGAGCTATCCGAATCCGTTTAGAGCCTCCGCTCCCCAAAACCAGCTTAACCTCATTTTCATGCAAAAGAGCTGAAGGAGACATCATAGAACCAACCCGTTGCCCTGGCGGTTCAGCATGGAATCCATCAGGATGAAGATCATCCTCACCCATCATATTATTGAGCATGATGCCGGTGCCTGGAACAAAATAACCTGAGCCCTCACCATTGGAACAGGTCATAGAAGCAATATTACCCAGACTGTCTGCAATGGAAACATGGGTGGTGCCTCGGGTAAATCGGCGAACATGCTCTACACTTGTCTGAACATCCTGGCTTTGCCTGTATCTGGTCAAGGTCTCTTGACTATTAACCCCCTGTTTCCGCAAACGTTCCACCTCTCGCATCAGTCCCAGGGTCCGAAAAAGATGGTCCGGGCTGCCCCATTCCTGAACAGGTCCGGCTATATCTCCAATTTTTTCTTGCAAGAACAGGGACAGACCAATCAAAGAACCACCAAAATCCGGGGCAGTAAGTAAGGTATATCCATGATAGGGAATCCGTAATGGTACACGCTCAATAACCTTATAGGTGGCAAGATCCTGGGCTGTGAGCAACCCGCCACCATTACGCATATCCTGGTCCATGCGAGTAGCAAGTTCTCCCTGGTAAAAATCCTTCCCTTTATCCTGATGCAGATGTTGGAGAAAATCAGCAAGCTCAGAATTTACCAGAGTTTTACCAATCTGAAGCAGTTGGCCATTGGGCTTATATAAGGCTCGACCAGTGGCACTGACCTCCAGAATTGGCCGAAGGATCTTGATAAAATAGGCCTGAACCGGGTTTAACTCATGGCCCTTGGCCAATTCGATGGCAGGTTTTAACACCTCATGCAAGGGCATACGGCCTAAGCGTTCATGGATATGAAGCAGACCTTTCAGGGTTCCTGGAACAGCTACAGAACCAAGTCCAATATTAAATTCCTGGGTTGAGCCGGAAAAATCAACATCAATGGGAAAAAAATGGGGTTCTAACTGGGAGTACTTCAGGCCAAACCCAGGGGTATCAACGAAAAAATCAAAAAATATTTCCTGGTGATCAGCTGTCCGGGCCAAGGCAAAACCACCTCCGCCCAGACTGGTCAGCATCTGTTCTGCAACTGTACCGGCAAAACCAGCAGCAACCACTGCGTCAAAGGCATTCCCCCCAACTTCCAGAATCAGGGCAGCTGCTCTGGAGACAGCTTCATGACCAGAGGCCACAATTGCTTTTTTTTTTATGTGCATTGTCATTATGTTCTCAGCCAATAATCATCTCTCAGGCTGATTATCATCTCTTTTAAATTTTTTTTTTCATCTTGAACCAGTCGACGTTGAAGATCTGCCCCTGTCCCTTGCTCTATGATGTTATAAAGCTCCTGGATATATGCTGTGGTTTGTAAGCGTTCTGTCATGGGCTCAATCAGGTGAAAGAGTTTTTCTGCTGCCTGGTGCAGGGACAAATCCTTTTCATTCAATAATCCAGAGCTATCCACAAATCGTCCACTCAGTCCGTGCCGTGCTGCCTGCCATTTATTATACTTAAGCAATTGTAAGCTGACTGGATGGGAAGCCCTCTCTCTTTCAGCCAGAAAAACTGCCAAGGCCTGGATAGCAGCAGTCAGACCAAGAATGGAGTAAAAACGACAAGGCAGGTCGCAAACACGGATTTCCACAGTACCCAAGTCTGGGCTGGGCCGGATATCCCACCAAAGATCCTTGAGTCGCTTAATAGCCTGATGGGTATGCAGGGAGCTTACCTCATCTACATACCCTTGCCAGCTTCCCAAATAGCCAGCAATACCTGCCAACGGCAGGGCCTCAAAGAGTTTTGTCCGATAGGATTGGAAGCCGGTATCCTGACCACAGAAAAAGGGCGAAGAACTACTTAAGGCCAGAAACAGAGGGAGGTAGGGCTGCATGGTATCGCAAACCTTGATCGCTGTATCACCATCAGGCATTCCCACATGCACATGCATGCCTTGAGCAATGAATTGGCGGCCAACCTGTTGCAGTTCATCCATGATCCGTTGGTAGCGCTCTCCTCTGCTTAATAGCTGAGCCGCAGGGTCTGCAAAAGGGTGAAGACTTGTTGAGTACAGATAGCACTCTTCCCCCATCGCAACATCTTCAACCGTATGGATAAGTTGGCTCAGATCAGCAGCAACCTCACCAACGTTGTTACAAACTCCGGTTTGTAGTTCTATAATAGATTGGAAAAATTCAGGAACTAGTCTGTCACTGCCTTCAGGAACAAGGACTTCTAAAATGTTGTTGACTCGTGGAACCAGATCCAGGGTATGGCAATCAACAAGCTGAAATTCAAGCTCAACCCCTAAGGTGTATGGTTGACTGTTATTAAATACAGGGATAAATGTTCTGTCTTGCATTGATCAATTTTTTGATTCACGATTTTTTCAGGTGTTGCAAGGCATGAACAGCAACAGTGGTCAGCCATTGGCTCCCATACACTAACACCTTTTCGTCAAAATCAAAGCTACCGGAATGGGAAGGGCCAGCGGTATTCGACTCTGTATTCGACTTTTTTGCAGCCCCAAAGCGAATCAGGGTTCCGGGAATTTTCTGTTGATAAAAGGAGAAGTCTTCTCCGCCAAGGCTGGGAAAGCCCTGTGAGACAACCCGCTCATCACCCACAACTTCCTGAGCCGCTTGCCGGGCTATGGCGCAGGAAACCGGATCATTTATCACAGCGGGCAGGCCCGGTTGCAAAGTGAAACTGATCTCGGCATTGCACATTTCCTCAAGTCCGCGAACCACCCCCTGCATCCTGCTGATGATCCGTGCTCTGGTGTCCGGGTGGGTGCTGCGGATCGTCCCTTCAAGCACGGCCTTATCCGCAATAACATTATGCACGGCTCCGGCCGCAATACGTCCGACCGTAATCACCCCTGGCCGGGCCGGATCAATCATCCGGGAAACCATTGTCTGAATATTCAGCACCAAATCAGCAGCAACCATAACCGCATCAATCGCCTCATGGGGTCTGGCCGCATGCCCGCCCTGACCATGGATTTCAATGAGAAAGGGATCAGCATAAGAGCAGATAACGCCCTGATCAACCGCCAGATATCCAACCGGATGATGGGTATCAATATGGCCGGAGAAGATCATTGCCACATCCTGCAGGCAGTTATCAGCAATCATGGCCGGAGCTCCTGTACCTGCCTCTTCTGCTGGTTGAAAAAGGAGCACCACGCGACCACCGATCTCATCAATAATCCTACTCCGGGTGAGTAACTCCGCAGCTCCGAGCAGCATGGCAGTATGGCCATCATGGCCGCAGGCATGCATCACCCCGGCCTGCTGCGAGGCAAAATCAAGGCCGGTTTCCTCAAGCACAGGCAGGGCATCCATATCAGCTCGTAATGCCATACACGGGCCTGTACCTTTCCCCAATTCAGCCCGAATACCTGTTCCCCTGCCTAAGCCTGTTTGACACGGTATGCCCAGTTCTTTGAGGTGATGCTCTACCAGTGCAGCTGTTTTTTTTTCTTGAAAGGCAAGCTCAGGGTGGCGATGAAGGGTCCGGCGGATTCTCAGGAGAGTATGCTCCTGATCCTTACTTAGTGTAAACAAGGCTATTCCTGCTCAACCAGTTCATCATTCTTAAAAATGCCCTTAACAACACGACCGTCAGGGTATTTAATCGTGCCTGCTCCATTCCTGCGCCCGGATTTAAACATGCCCTCGTACACCGTTCCATCTGCTGATGTCAAGCGTCCGTACCCGTGAGGCAGGTCATTTTTAAAGTTTCCTTTGTATTTTTTCCCGTTTTTATAGATAAGCTCACCTTTACCGGCAAAAAAACCATCCGAAAACTCGCCTGTGTAATAACTGCCATCTGGAAAAGTATAGGTTCCCTTGCCTTCAAAAACCCCTTTAATAAAATCTCCTTCATAGGACGAACCATCAAGATAGGTAAAAGTGCCTTTTCCTTCCCGTTCCCCCTTATTAAAGGTACCCGTGTATTGACGACCATCAGCAAAAATATAGGTACCCTGCCCATGGAATTTGCCAGCAGAGAACTCGCCTTCATAGCGCTCTCCGTCTGCCAACTGCATAGTACCATAGCCTTCCATTATGCCGTCTTTAAATTCCCCCTGATAATGAGAAGAATCTGGCAATGCAACTTCTCGCACACCGCTAAAGGTATTGGATTTTTTTGTTTTTTGCTCTTTTTTCTGAAAGGAATAGGGAATTTCGTTAATAACAACAAGCTGCCCTTCTTGTTCCGGCTCTTGTTCCGGCTCTTCTTTGCTGATTGGTGCTTGTTTATCATCAGAGTGTTCAGGGTGGGCAGGTTTTTCTGCTGAGGCAACAGAACCTTGAATGTGAATTTCTGTTATTTGTTGTTGAGGGACTTCCTCATGAACCGATTCAACAGAGTCTACCACACTCATATCAATAGGCTCTTCAGAATTATCAGCATAATCAGTATCGCTGGCTGCACTGATAACTTCTTCTTCAATCAGGCTATCCACCTCATCAAATTCATGCTTCTGCTCCTGTTCAGATGAGTGGACAACCTCTTTCTGAGCAAAAGAATTTTTTTCTTCTTTTCGTGGAGCCTGAGTCTGCTGTATTGGCTTCTGTATTGTCTTGGTCTTGGCAGGAGCCTTTTCCTGAGCAACAACAGGAGGAGCTGCTGCTTGTTTGGGCACTTTTTTGCTTTTCTTCTTTACTCTCGGAACCTGACCAGCTGGTTCATTATGAGAAAAAAGGCCTTCATAGACCCTCCCATCTGCATATTTCAGTTTGCCTAGCCCAACCCTGACCCCTTTTTCCCATTGGCCCACATAACGGGAACCGTCTCCATAGATCATAGTGCCCTCGCCGTGGGGTAACCCGTTGAGTAAATCACCCTTATACTGTTGGTTGGCTTTGGCCCATTTAATGGTTCCCTGGCCAGTAATGGCCCCGTCAAGAAAGGTACCGATATAGGTCCGACCGTTTTTTTCCTTTAAGGTACCACGCCCGTTATACAGATCGTTTTCAAAATACCCCTCATAACGAGTTCCATCAGTCATCTGCAAAATTCCATAGCCCTGACGGATGTTTCTCACATAACTCCCAATGTATACTGTCCCGTCAGCATAGCGTCGCACGCCTTTTCCATCTGGATGACCATCCCGAAATTCACCTTCAAAGGTGCTGCCATCGGCCATGGTCATTTTCCCTTTACCGTGCAGGAAGTTGCTTCGAAAATCACCAATGTATTTTCGACCATCAGGATAGATCAGTATTCCTTTTCCGTGAAACCGACCCAGTTCAAATTCTCCCTGATAACGCCGTCCATCAGCTTCTTTCAGGGTGCCTTCACCATCAATAACACCGTTTTTAAAAGTTCCTTTATAGAAACGTCCGTTTAGGGTTTTTAATGTGCCAAAACCATGGAATTTTCCCCGATAGAAGTCACCTTCATACTGCATTCCATCAGGAGTAATGAGTTTGCCGTGGCCCCAGAGAAAGCCGTTTTTAAACTCTCCCTCATATTCCCGGCCATTAGCACTTCGTAACTTGCCTACCCCGTTTTTACAGTCTCCAGAAAGACAATTGGCATAAGAGGTCAGAGGAGGGATTGTGCACTGGAGAACAAAAGCAGCAAGTAATATTGTGGCACTTCGCATCAAAACTCCCTGGTTACTTAAGAAACCTGACAAGACTACTCTGCAATAAAGCATGAAGGATATTGATCAATATTTCTTTTCAACGCGACTGATAAACTCTTGAGCTGTTTCAGGGTCACCGATTTCTTCCACTAAGGCTGTGGTTAACTCTATTATACGGGTAGCAACAACAGGACCGTTTTGTTGCCATTGCTCAATATAATCATTCAGGATCATCCCTGCTGCTGGTCCAACTGCGCCAGCAAGGGCTTCCTCAATTTCGCTAAAAATTTCCTGGATCTCAGGGGAATACTCCCCGTTAGCATAACCCGTAGTCATTTTTTCTCCTCCAGTTTTTGCCAAAGCCTTACAAAAATCACGCTCCTGGACAATACTTTGCTCCCTGATTCAGGAACGATAATCGGCATTAATCTTCACATAATCGTATGTTAAATCCGTTGTGAATACCTCCGCACTCTCGTTTCCATCCCGAAGATCAACAGTAACGGTAAACTCTTTTTGCTGTAACACCTGAGAGGCCAGTTCTTCAGCTTCTTTTCCACAGCCCAATCCATTTTCCACCATCATAACCTTATCAAAGGCTATAGAAACCTGCTCCGGCTGAAACTGACATCCTGAACGACCAAGTGCAGCAATAATACGGCCCCAGTTAGCATCTTCTCCAAAAAAGGCTGTTTTGACCAAGGTTGAATTGGCAATTGTTTGGGCTCCACTCATTGCCTCTTCCTGACTTCGGGCACCAATAACCCGAATCGTGACAACTTTCGTGGTACCTTCGCCATCTGAGACAATCTGCAAGGCAAGGTCTTTAAATATTTTATGCAATGCCTCTGTGAAAATCTTCACACCTTCCTGGTTTTCTTCATCAAGCCAGGGGTTATTGGCAGCGCCATTGGCCATCACGAGCACAGTGTCATTGGTAGAGGTATCACCATCCACTGTGATCAGATTAAAGGATCGTTCCACTCCTGACTGAACAATTTCATTGAGAGCAGAAAAAGGAATCCGGGCATCAGTGACAACAAAGCACAGCATGGTTGCCATATCCGGCATGATCATACCTGATCCTTTGGCCACCCCAAGTATGTTTATTGTAACCCCATTGATTTTTACACAGGCAGAGGAGGTCTTAGGCACTGTATCTGTGGTCATGATTGCCTGGGCAAAATCATCAAACCCATCTTCATGCAGGGAAGCAGCAAGTTTTGGTATTTCCCGGTCAAAAGGCTCAATATCCAGTTGTTCTCCAATAACCCCTGTGGAGGCTACCTGAACCATATCATCTTCAATCTCCAGAGCATCAGCAATCAAGGAACTGGTATGTAATGCCACGTTCATACCTTGCTCTCCAGTACAGGCGTTGGCATTACCACTGTTCACCAAAACAGCTTGGGCCTTAGCGTGGCGTAACAGACGTTTTCTACCCAAAACCACAGGTGCTGCCTGGACTGTATTTGTTGTAAACATACCGACTGTTACAGCCGGAATCTCGGAATAAATCAGACCAAGATCAAGTCGATCCTGATAACGAATACCTGCCTGAACAGCAGCAGCTGTAAAACCTTTAACCTTCATTGAGCACTCAGTTCAATTTCCCCATCTTTTTTGCGAAAAATAACAGGGATTATCTTTAGGAAACAATATGTTGGAATCCAAAAAAACGCATATTTATCATGCAACAATTCAATTTAACAAATATAATATCACAGAGCTTGATTTCTGTATAGTACGTTATGGTGACTTCCTCTATCTCTTTCTGAAAAACAAGGTGTAAAACTCACTGGATCAACTGGTTAATGGTATTCCAGGCCTGGCTGGCCCATGCATAGATCATCCGCTGTGAAAGTTTAAGATTTTCACAGGTCGGAACAAAGGCAGATGAGGTTAGTTGTCCATTATTTTTAACAAGAAAATCAGTAGGAGCGGCAATGGGCTTTGTGCCTGCTTCTTGGAACAACTGCATAGCCCGTTCCATATGTGCTGCTGAAGTCACCAGGATAAAAGGCATATCCTTAAGCATGGGCTGCAACACCTTTACTTCTTCCGCAGTATCACGGGGCCGCTCTTTAATGATCATCTGTTCTTTGCCCACGCCTAAAGATTCAGCAACTCTGCTTGCTACCACTGCATTAGCGCGAGGATCCTGATTGGCACCACCGGTAAAAATTAAAAAGGATTGGGGAAGTTCTCGTTGAAGACGGATTCCCTCCACGACCCGGTATAGTGAAGCGCTATTCAGCTGATTGCTTTCCGGAAGAGCAGGGTCTGTAATATTTGCGCTCCCAAGAACAACAATAAAACGTATTTTTTGCTGCTCTTCTTTGCTGATTTTCTCAAGATGTAACGGAGCATATTTTCTCTCCAGTGTTCCTAACTGCTGCCGTGTCGGCAGACCATATCCTAATACGATAAAAAGGCAAAGGGTCGTAACCAAGAAAAAACCTGCCATTTTATGCATGCGTAATATCATAAAAAACAGAGTCAACAAAAGACAAAATACACCGATTGGCAAAGGTGCAAAAAAAGGTACCAGAAACTGCGCAAATTCAATCATCTTTTATTACCCCTTCTTTTTTCGTTCATGAACAAGGATAGACAGGTTTACCCAAATGCTCACAGAATCAAATACGTTTATCATGAAAAAGCCACCCCTGTCAGAGGGAGGCAACAACGAGAGTAGTAGGATTATATGCGGTATCTTTTTTCGATGCAATACGGAATCACTCGCTCTCCTTCTCTGCTTTTTCATTACCTTATGAAAATAACGTAATAGAAAAAGGTATTTTCCTTGAAGGAATATGAGAGGATAAGTAGATTGACTCAGGCAAAAGCAGGTAAATTTTTTTAAAGGACCGCCACATATACATGATCTCACCAAACTGCCCCGTTTTACGTTTTCTGAACGCTCTTGGACGCTGTTGGTGAAATATTTTTACGCCTCTCTCTAGCGAAAGAGATTGAGATTATTAAAAAAAGATATGACAGACTGGCAAAATCAGCTCAAAAATGCTTTCAGCAGCCCTGAATATCTCTCGCAACACCTGGACTGTAATCCAACAGAGATAGCAGCTGTAAGCTCTCGCTATCCCTTGCGCATCACCCCGTATTACCTTGAATTGATAAAACAAGTGGGCAGCCCGCTTTTTCGGCAGGCAATCCCGGATCTTCAGGAGCTGGATGACCCCCTGGGAATGCTTGACCCACTTGCTGAAGAGTCCCTCAGTCCTGTTCCTCATCTAGTCCACAGATATCCTGACCGAGCCCTTTTCCTTGTAAGCAGTCAATGCGCTATGTACTGCCGTTTCTGTACCCGTAAGCGTAAAGTGGGGAAAAAATCTATGCAGGTGAGTCAGAAAAGTATTGCAGCTGGCATACAATATCTGAAAAACACGCCTCAGATTCGGGAAGTTTTGATATCAGGCGGAGATCCCTTCCTCCTCTCTGACAAGGCTTTGGAGGATATCCTTCAACAAATAAAAAAAATACAGCACATCAAGGTGATTCGTATAGGCAGCAGAACGCCTTGCACCCTGCCCATGCGGATCACACCAGAACTGGTTAACATGTTGAAGAAATATCACCCGCTGTACATCAATACCCATTTCAATCATCCCGCAGAAATTACCCCTGAAGCTGAGCAGGCCTGCGCCTTATTGGCAGATGCAGGTATTCCCTTGGGCTGCCAGACCGTGCTTCTCAAGGGGATCAATGATTCTGTGGCAGTGCTCCAGGAACTTTTATACAGATTACTGGAAGTCAGGGTTCGCCCCTATTATCTCATGCAGGCAGATTTGACCGAAGGAACAGCCCATTTCCGTACTGATGTTACAACAGGACTTGCTCTTATGCGTGGTTTGATAGGCAGGGTTTCTGGAATGGCTATACCAACCTATATCCTTGACGCTCCCGGAGGCAAGGGCAAGATACCTCTTACACCTGATTATATTCTTTCGCATCAGGAAAGTTCGTTGGATTTTATAAGTTACGAGGGAATTCCCTGCTCCTATCCTTTTCTCTGATCTCTGATGTTCTTTCCGGATCAACAGATCGAATCCTGGTTATTTTATCCCTTCACTGTTTTCTTTCGCTATACGGGCAAAATCCTGTTCAACTTCAAGAAGGGCATCATAAACATCCGGGTCAAAATGTCTGCCACGACCGTCCTCTGTAGCCATGATATACATAGTTTCCTCGTGGCTAAAGGCTTTCTTGTAGGAACGTTTTGTTCTCAGAGCGTCGTATACATCTGCCACAGCCATGATCCTGCCTGCCAAAGGGATAGCATTTCCTTGTAACCCCCGGGGATAGCCTCTTCCATCATATTTTTCATGATGGCTGCCAACCATATCTCTGGCGCATTCCAGGAACATCATAGGCTCTCCAGCCATGTGTGCCAGCTTATCAATCACCTCTTCCCCGTAGATCGTGTGCTTTTTCATCTCTGAAAATTCTTCAGCCGTCAAACGACCTTTCTTGAGAAGAATGGAATCCCGGATCGCCACCTTACCGATGTCATGAAGCGGTGCTGTCTTATAGAGAAGGACAATATATTCCTGGGTCAGGATATCAGGAAATTTCCCCCGCTCAAACAGCGTTTCAGCTAATATCTTAACAAAAAAACGCGTTCGGTTGATATGTCCGCCTGTATTGGCATCTCGGTGTTCAGCTAACTCGCCCATTGCCAATACAGTGATATCTTTAAGAAGGGTTGCCTCTCTGGTACGATCAAGCACCTTCTGTTCCAAACTCAACCGATAACTATGGAGTTCAAGGTGATTGCGCACTCTGGATCGTAACTCAACGCCGTGAAAGGGTTTGGTTATATAATCAACCCCCCCAAGCTCAAAGCCTTTTGCTACATCCTCTGGTTCTGAGCGTGCTGTTAAAAAAATAACCGGTATCGAATGATTTTTGGGATGTTTACGCAATTCCTGCATAGTTGCAAAGCCATTCATTCCAGGCATCATCACGTCCATGAGGATGAGATCAGGAGTCCTTTTTTTCACCCTGCCTAAGGCCTGTTCCCCAGATGTGGCATAGGCAAATTCCAGATCCAGCCCTTTTAAATGAGAGAGAGCTATCTGGATATTCTCTGGGACATCATCAACAACAAAAACTAAAGGCTTGTTCGGTTGCTCTCTCATTGTTCTTTCCTTATACTCTTTAAAACACCCAAGAGATGATCCACACCCTGAATATCAAGATCCAGAGCAAAACCTTGTAGTTCTTTTCCCATTTCAATTAAAGGCAGCAAATCTTCCTCCAACCCTTGTTTTTGCATTGCCAGGCCCAACTCTGCCGCAGCATCCAAACTTCCACTCATTTCAGCCTCCCTGTACAGTTGGTCAAGCTTTTGTCCCCATCCCCGGGCTATCTGACCTGTATCAGGAACTGCTTCCTTTTCTTCATCGGTTGAACATGCTGTATCTGATGTTACCTGAATATATTTATCTACTATACGGCGTAATTCATGGAGATGAAAGGGCTTAGCAAGAAAGTCAGCAAAAAGGTGCTCATAGGACTTTTTTTCCAGCATCATGCCCGTCATGGCAATAATCGGTATGTGTTCTGTTCTTGGATCATTTTTTAATTGCTCTGTTATTTCAGTGCCATCTGTACCAGCAAGATTAAGATCCATCAAAATTAAATCAGGATTACTCTGAAAGGCATGCTCCAGACATTGTTCACGATCAGCAGCCTCCAACACCTTAACTGTTGTTCCGGTGAAGTATATCTTGACAAGATGAGACATCTCCGGCATATCATCAACAACAAGAATAGCTGGATTTTTTCTCTTTTTTCCCCTTTGCTGTTGACATTGCTGACATGGGTCCGGTCCGATTTCCTGGATCGCTGACTCATCTGTCACTGAGGCCAGCAAGCTAAACGTAAAGGTACTGCCTTCCCCCTGAACACTTTCCAGAGTAAGGTCTCCTCCCATGATCCGGGCAAGCCGGGCACTGAGGGTAAGGCCAAGACATTTTCCATCATGAATAGTAACATCTTCTTTTTGCTGTTCAATCAAATCTTGAATCTCATCCTGTTCCAGAGGACTCATCCCTCTCCCTGTGTCTGTGATCTGAAAAAACAGCATATACCATGACGCCTTTTTTTCAACACCAGTGACAGACAGAGTTATTGTACCCACATCGGTGTACTTCACAGCATTGCTCACAAGATTAGTCAGGATCTGGCGACAATGATTGGAGTCAATGACATAGTATTTGGGCAGATCAGGGGCTACCTGACAGATAAATTCAATATTTTTGTCTTCAACCTGATCAGCAAAAAAATCATGTAACTGCTCTGTAATGACATGGAGGTTAACAGTTGATTTTAAAACCCGCACCTTGCCGGTTTCCAGTTTGGAGAGTTCCATGATATCGTTGACTATAGCAACAAGATAGGTGCTGTTTTTCCTGATCGTCTCGACATAGCGCCGTTGCTGCCCCGCAATATCTGATTCAGCCAGCATCTCTGCATAACCGACAATGGCATTCATAGGAGTGCGAATTTCATGATTGATATTAGCAATAAACTGACGCTTCCGTTGATTAGCCTGATCAATTTTTTTCTCAGCTTCGCGCCGTTCCTCACCAACACTACGGCCAACAATCTCATGACTGATGCTGGCGATAACCTCTCTCTTGCTGGTGGAAATATGAGCTAAGCTATGCTCAACAGAAAAAAGCGTTCCATCCCTTCTGGCTAATTGTCCGTGAAAGGTGCGGGTCTGCTGGCTATCTAATTCATCAAGGTGTTTTTTAAGACCAATATAATAGGGCTCAAGCTCTTCGGCTGACATGCCAACGACCTCTTTTCTTGACAACCCAATGGTACAGAGAAAGGTCTTATTTGCAGCTATAACTGTCCCCTCACGGTCAAACAGTATTCCATACAGGGGCAGAGCATCAAATATTTTAAATGCAAATAGTAAGTCCTGGTTCACTCTTTTCCCTACTTATAAATTTAAGTTCGTAAATACGTTGATATATCATCAACCACTTCAGGGGTTGTCTTTCCGGTAACCGTTATCTCAATATCAGCCATATTGCCTGTTCATTCTGTTTATGCAGTTAAAATCCAGCCATTTTCTATACTTCATTCCAATTACTGACCAGTTATATTTCTCAGTCAGTTGCCTTGCTTCTGTAGCTGTGAAGGAAAGAGGGCGGGCGAGCAATCCTTTAAGATGCTCTGCTAATTTTCCTTCTGCATACCTGTACTGTTGCGGAAAGAGTTCCTTATAGGAAAGGCGATCCGGTACCACAGGACAACACCCGGCCCGTACCCCTTCCAATACAGAAATTCCAAAAAACTCATGAAGGGCTGTTGATACTATATAATCACCCTGGCTCAACAAACAGGCATATTCTTCGCGATTCTCTGCATAACCAAAATGAAGCAATCTCTGCTTGAGCCTCTTTTTCGCCTGGATAAAGATCTCTGGCTGGTTCCGGAAATGCTGCCCCAGAACAATCAATTGAAAAGGATATGCTTCAACTAACTCAAACAGTACATGAAAAAAGGTCTCTGGATCTTTATCGTGCTCCCAGCGGTGATTCCAAACAATGACCGGGGCGTTTTGTTTGTCCTGTTTGCCCTCAGAACTCTCCGCTCGTGTTGCAACGAAAGTATCAATCTGTTGAAAATCAATACCAGGGTACAGAATAATGGATTTTTCCTGAATCTGCTCCTCAAGGTGGCGCAGATCCATGTCTGTTGCTTTTTTCAAATAACCATGAATTCCATTCAAAAAGGTCTCCAGGTTATAACGGCTGTTAAAGGCAAGGCGATCTGCGCATAAGGCTGAGTTAAAATTGATAGAGGTAAATTGAAACATGCCTGGATCGTGCACTTGCCCTGGATAGCTGAACTGATTTTCATGAAAATACATGACCAGTGGCAAGTCTACCCCTTGTCTTGCCAAAAGAGTACGAAGCACCGCAACATCAAGAAAAGTCGAGGTCAAAATACCATCAAAATGCGTTCCCTGCTCAACCAGCCTGCATATCTGTTCAAAAAACCACGGAGCAGCCAATTGCATTCGCATTTTCCATTTTCTTGCTGGCAAGGAAACTAAGGTATAACAACAATCAAGCTGCCCCTGGAGCCCTGTCAGAAAGGCCTTATGGGATCCTCCGTAATAGGGTTCCAGCAAAAGGATATGTTGCGATCTGTCCAGCATAGTAACTTTCTTTAAAACTTGAATGTTTTCAAAAAACAATTAACCTGTTAGTGTGAAAAAAGCAAGGTTTTGGTGCTCATTTATCCTGATGAGTAAAAAAAAACCAGTTTTTTACATTAATGTAACAGGCAAGCCTATGGATACTCAAGAGCACGATCCCCATTTTAAGATCTTTCACGAACTCATGAAGTTCAGGGTACAGGAGATTCTCCTGGTCTCCAGTCCCTATGACGCCTATATCCTGGAAGAAGATGGCTCAATGGCCTCCAGGATCATTAATGAGTATCATGGACTCAACCTCTCCCGTCCGCCCCGAATCACCCAAGCAGCCAATGCCGAGCAGGCCTTGAAGCTCTTAAAAAAACAACATTTTGATCTCGTGGTCACCATGGCCCACCTCAACGGAATGGCTGGTTGTGAATTTGCCATGAAGATACGGGAGCAATGTCCTGATATCCCGGTTATACTGCTGGCTCATTCGGTTCGGGATGCTCTTGATCAAACAGATTTTTTTCAAAAGCCCTGTTTTGATAACAGCTATACCTGGTGCTGCGATTCTTCTATTATGCTGGCTCTGGTTAAAAACGCAGAAGATCAACGTAATGTGGATCATGATACCCAAAAAGCCATGGTTCGGGTTATTTTGCTGGTGGAAGACTCACCACTCCATCGCTCCACCCTTCTGCCTATACTCTACGAAGAATTGGTCCAACAGACCTTATCTGTGTTGGACGAAGGACTGAATGAGCAACATCGTCTTCTGAAAATGCGGGCCCGGCCTAAAATCCTTACAGCAGCAAGCTATGAGGAGGCATTGGTTCTTTTTAACCGCTATCGTCCCTATATTTTCTCTGTGATGTCAGATGTCCGTTTTCCGAAAAATGGGCATGAATCTGCCTTAGCAGGCTACGAGTTGTTGCGCGAAATCCGTTCACGCATTCCTGACCTGCCCCTGCTCATGCTCAGTTCTGAAGCAGAAAATCAGGAGCTGGCAGGACAAATCCCTGCGGTTTTTATTGAGAAGAAACCAAGCGTCATGGCAGAAGAACTGCATAATTTTTTTATTCATCACCTTGGTTTTGGAGATTTCATCTTTCGTCTCCCTAAAGGAACAGAGGTCGGCAGGGCATCTACTCTTTATGAATTTGAGCAGCAACTGGGAACAATCCCCAGGGAATCACTCCTGTATCATGCCCGCTGTAATCATTTCTCTAACTGGGTCATGGCCCGGGCCGAGGTATCCCTTGCTGCTCGCCTTCATAAAGATCGGGTTGGGATCATAGATGATTGCTCTGCCCTGCGCCAGGATCTTATAGCAAAGGTCCGTTCGCTGCGAATATCCCGTCAACAGGGGGTGATGACCCGTTTTTCAGACCGTTACTATGATCCAGAGGTCACAGAATTCACCCGTATTGGTATGGAATCAGTGGGAGGAAAGGCACGGGGCATAGCTTTTATGGCCTCAGTACTGCATCAGGCCCGGTATCAGCAACCACTTTTTCAGGATAATATAATCAAGATCCCCCAAACCTGCGTGATTTCAGCTTCTGGATTTAACGATTTTGTTCGCCTGAATAACCTGCAACCAGACGAAGACCTCACAGACCATGAGATTGAGCAGCAGTTCCTTGCGGGCACATTCCCGGATTGGTTGGTAAAGGATTTGCAAGCCTATATCAAGGATATTCATTACCCTCTTTCTGTCCGTTCTTCCAGCTTATTGGAAGATGCCCGCTACCGGCCCTATGCTGGCCTGTATCATACCTGTATGCTGACCAATCAGGCTGATGATGATCATCAACGACTGGAACAACTGATTGAGGCTATCAAAAAAGTGTATGCCTCAACCTGGTTTGAAAGCCCAAGAGCCTATTCCCGCTCCATTGGTCAAACCAGATCTGATGCAATGGCTGTTATTGTCCAACAGGCTGTGGGCAGGCAATACGGTGATTTTTTCTATCCTGCCCTCTCAGGAGTGGCCCAATCCTATAATTATTACCCTGTAGATCCCATGCAGGCCGAAGATGGCATTGTTCATTTAGCCGCAGGATTTGGTAAAACCGTGGTTGAAGGCGAACAAAGCCTGCGTTTTTGCCCGGCTCATCCCCGGCATATGCCCCAATTCTCTACGGTCGAGGATATGCTTGATAATGCCCAACGCCATTTTTACTGTCTCCCGTACAACAGAGGAGAAGACACAGGAGAAGAACCTGTGAGCGGGGTCACGCTTCGCCAACTTGAGGATGCTGTTAATGAAGAGGGAATCCAGTTCCTCAGCTCAACCTATATTCCTGAAGAACATCGAATCCGTGATGCCCGGCTTCCTGGCCCTAAGATACTGACCTTTGCCCCTATCCTCAAGTATGATGTGTATCCCCTGGCAGCGTTACTCAAAGAAATATTAACCCTTGGCCGTGAAGGCATGGGCTGCGAGGTGGAGATAGAGTTTGCTGTTGATTTGGCTGATAATCCGGCTGAGTCTGTTTTCTATTTCCTGCAGATTCGTCCTATTGTGGTGGGTAACGAGATGGAACACCTGAAAATCACAGAGCAAGAAAAGAAGACAGCCTTTCTCATATCCCAAGATGCCCTGGGTTTTGGACGACATGATAGCATGGAGGATATTATTTTTGTTCGGCCAGACAGTTTTGATCGGGCAAAAACAGAGGATTATGCGCAGATAATCGGCAAGATGAACAGAAAGCTGCATCAGCAGGACCGTTCGTACCTCCTGATTGGACCAGGACGTTGGGGCACTGCTGACCCCTGGCTCGGCATTCCTGTGCAATGGCGGGATATTTTCGGGGTCGGTGCCATTGTGGAACTCCAGGATGGCACTGTGCGGGCTGAGGCATCGCAAGGTTCACATTTTTTTCAAAATATAACTTCACTAGGTATCCCCTACCTTATGATAAGAGACCAAGGGAATAACGATAGGGTTGACTGGAACTGGCTCCTTGCTCAGGAACGAGTGAGTGAGCAACAAGGTGTCTGTCATGTTCGCCTTGCCAAACCCTTTACTCTGAAAGTGGATGGAGACAGCAATCAAGCTGTGGCAAGCCTTGAGCGATCTTGATAAGGAACTATTTAAGCTTCGGATTCGGGAGGAATTTCATTTGACGACAACACGTTGCAACGTATCAAACAGCTTGTCTATGTACCCGCCCCGGTCATCCGTCATGAAGAGCACATGATTGGCTTCCAGCTCATCCTGCGGGATTCCCCAACGAAGCTGGGGATATTTTGTCCAGGACAGAATGAAACTGTTGAGAATGACATCCGGGTTTGCAAATCGGCTTTCGATATCCTTAATTCGCTTATGAAATTGCACCTTCTCACTTGCAGGTCCTTCGTGGAGCAGCCCGTGCGGCTCAATGAAGGTGACATATTGTTTGCCATCAACAATCATCCACAGAATAAAGTCGGGATGAAAATTACCCGCTTCAAAAAAGCCTACGCCTTTGCCGCGACTCAAATTCCGGAGCAGAAAAAGTTCAACCCCGTCTTTTTGAAGCTGTTCAGCATTGGTTTCGGACCATTCTTTAAGATCCGTCACAAACTGAAATTCACTTTCGTTCAGTGCTACTGGCAGAATGGTAATTTTTCCGCCTTTTTTTACATGGAAGAGCGGGTGAAAAAGATGCATTCCAAAACGACACGCCTGGAGTTCGCCTGCTTTAAGCAGTGATTGTTTGTTTTCCTCCAGTTCTTTTTGCAGTTTGATGATTCCAGAAATGACCTGTTCTTCACTGCCATCGACTATGAGCTGGTAAAAATCTTCTTGTGGAATATTATCATCGTCTTGCGTAAGATCTCTTAGCTCGAGACGTGGTTCAATAAATGAACGCTTGCAATAGTTGTAATAGTGATCGCAGAACCGCTTGAGAAGTTCAGCTGCCACTTGCTGCAATAATGAAACGTCATCAAATCCAGTCGGTTCCAATCGGGCCGTCGGAAGAAAGAGGGTGTACCATGTTTTATCCTCAAAAACGACACCTTTCCCTCTGAATAGGTGCATTTCATGCGGCTCGCTGAAGTTTTTCAATCTTCAGATTCATTGAATGCTTGATTTGGTTTGTTATAACCTTAATCCTGAATTTCTCTT